>JAPPGX010000062.1:6671-10495 GCA_028877265.1 Acidobacteriota bacterium | reverse complement strand
CTCCCCGCTACTCCAATACCGCCGGCGCCCCGGCAGTATGAGAAGTCCGGGCTAGGATGACCCGCGCGAGGCGCCGCGCGCCGCACTGCGGAAGGCACATGCGGGCGCCCCGGACCGAGCCGCCATGAGCACGCTCATCGTCCCCTGCCGCTGCGACGGCGGCGCGGATCGCGTGGGCTCGGAACTCGGGCTCCAGCGGTCCGGCACCGAGTGGATCGGCGACTGTCCCGGGTGCAAGGGCTCCGGGGCCCTGGCGGTGCGGCCGTCCGGCGATGGCCGCCCGGCCCATGTCCTCTGTGTCTGCCGGGGAGCGTGCGTGGACGCGAAGGCCCTGCGCGCCGTCCTTTCCGGGATCGTCGGTCCGGCGTCTCACGCCGGCCCGGAGGGAGATGCCCGCACGCCTGCCGACCTCAAGGACTTCGGTGGGGCGTTGCCGCGCAAACGCGGGTAACCCTGACCGGCGGGATGGCGCGCCGGCCTGGAACGCCGGTCTCCAGACCGGCACGCGCGGCGCTCCGCGCCGCGCACGTCGTAACGCCAACCGCTCTCACGGCGCGCGCGGCGCAGCGGAACGGTGGTCTCTCCCCCTGTCCGCCCTTAGTCGGCCTCGCTCGCGACGTGCTTGTCGTAATCTGCGGCCGAGAGCATCGTCGCTGCCGGCGAGCCCGCATCGTCCAACCGAAGCCGGATCAGCCAGCCGTCGCCGTAGGGATCGGAGTTGACCACCTCGGGAGCGTCCTCGAGGGCGTCGTTGACCGCCGTCACCGTGCCCGCCACCGGAGAGAAGATCTCGGAGACGGCCTTCACGGACTCCACGCTGCCCATGACATCGTCGGCCTCGAGCGCGCTGCCCGGGTCGGGGAGCTCGACGTACACGATGTCACCGAGTTCCTGCTGGGCATGGTCGGTGATGCCGATCGTCGCGGAGCCGTCCCCTTCGAGGCGCAGCCATTCGTGCTCTTTGCTGTAGTAGAGATCGTCGGGGGTCATCGGTTCTCCGGGAGGGTTCTCCTGGGTCAGACGGCAGCCGCCGCTGCGCGTTTTTTCTTCTTCTTTTTCTTGCCGGGCCGGACGTAGAACGGCGTGGGCACCACTTCCGCGGGGACGGGGCGTCCGCGGATCACGACCTCGAAGGCCTGACCCGGCTCGCAGGCGTCCGCCGGCAGGTAGGCGAGTCCAAGGCTCTTCTTCAGGAAGGGGGCGTGCCCCCCGCTCGTCACCTCGCCGAAGGGCTCGCCGTTCACCACGATGGGATAACCGTGGCGCGGCACCCCCCGGTCCCGCAGCTCGAAGCCGACGAGCTTGCGGGTGACGCCGTGCTCGCGCTGGGCCACCAGGGCGTCGCGGCCGATGAAGTCGCCCTTGTCGGGCTTCACGATCCAGCCGAGGTCCGCCTCCTCGACGGAGTGGTCCTCGTCGATGTCGTTCCCGTGGAGCGCCATCTTGGCCTCGAGCCGCAGGGTGTCCCGGGCGCCGAGCCCGGTGGACACCAGCCCCTCCGACGCCCCGGCGTCGAGGAGACGCCGCGCGAGCTCCTCGGCCCGGTCCGCGGGCACCATGATCTCGAAGCCGTCCTCGCCGGTGTACCCCATCCTGGCGACGGTCCCCGGGACCCCCGCGACCTCGCCCTCGGCGAACCGGTAGTAGCGGACCGTGGTGAGGTCCAGGTCGGTCAGCGTCTGCAGGATGGCCGGTGCGCGCGGCCCCTGGAGCGCGAGCAGCGCGGTCTCGTCGCTCAGGTCCTCCACGCATTCCGCGGCCGTCCCGCCCCGTTCCCGGATCCAGGCGAGGTCCCGGGCGGTGTTCGCGGCGTTCGTGACCACCAGGAAGGACTCCTCCCCGCGCCGGTAGACGATGATGTCGTCCACGAAGCCGCCCGAATCGGTAGTGAGCGCCGAGTACTGCGCCCGGCCCGGCACGAGGCGCGACACGTCGTTCGGGGTCAGCCGCTGCAGGAGCGGCAGCGCCTCCGGCCCCGTGACCCGCAGCTCGCCCATGTGGCTCACGTCGAAGAGCCCGGCCTGCCGCCGCACCGCGAAGTGCTCCGAGACTACCCCCGCGAACTGCACCGGCATCTCCCAGCCGGCGAACGGGACGAGCCTGCCGCCGAGTTCTTTGTGGAGCGCGTGGAGCGGGGTACGGCGGAGCGACATCCGGGCGATTATAGGAACGACGGCTCCCACGGTGAGCGCATCGCGAGTTGACCAACGGCCGTGATGGCGCCGCCGGCTTGGAACGCCGGCTTCAGCCGGCACAGCGGCCCACAGGGCCGCGGGCGGTTCATCGCTACCCCCGGGTGCATTGGTGCGCACAGCCGAGCCATCTCGGCGAATGAGGTCCGTCCCGCCGCCCGCCTCCGGCGGGCTGTGCCGGCTGAAGCCGGCGTTCCAAGCCGTACGCGTCATTGCGGCTCGGCACCGATGCCCAGCGCGTGCCGGTCTGAAGACCGGCGGTCCCAGGCGGCCCCCTACCGGGCCGGGTGGGAGCCCTCCGGCGCGGCGTCCGGCCAGGGCGCCTTTCGCAGCTCCTCCGCCCACTCGCCGAGGACCTGGTCGGCATCGTCCCGGACGACCCGTCCGTAGTCGGTGAGCGCCGTCCCGCGCTGCCCCGCGCCGTCCCGGGCGTTCCCGCGCCGGAAGAGCAGGATCGCCCGCACCTCGGGGTTCGGTTCGGCGGCCAGACCGCGGCTGAACATCGCCTCGGCTTCCTCCCAGCGCTCCTGGAACAGCAGCGCCTCGCCGAGCCGGGCCTCGGCGAGCCCCGGCAGCGCCAGCCGGTAGTTCCCGAAGCCCGCCTCCCGGCGTTCGAGGACCCGTTCGGCGAGTTCGCGCGCGGCCTCGAAGTCGCCCAGCGCGGTCAGGATGCTGACCTCGTCCAGCACGAAGTCCGGGTTCTTGGGGAACCGGGTGTTCAGCCGCCGGATCGCTGCGAGCGCCTCGTCCTCCCGCTCCTCCCGCTGCATGAGCAGCGCCCAGGTCCACAACCCGCCCCAGCGGGCCCGCCGGCCCTCGTCCGCGGTGATCCGCACCCCGCCGAGCCCCCCGTCCCGATCGCCGCGCATCCCGAACACGAAGGCGAGCCAGCGGAGCGGCCGCGGCAGGGTGGCGATCCCGTAGTCGTAGGCGCCCGGAACCGCGTAGGCGTCCCGGAAGCCGGGGTCGAGTTCCTGCACCCGGCGGTGGCGGCCGACCCCGCGCCGGATCTGCCGGGCGGCCCGGAACCAGGCCCGGTCCACGATCACCGACCAGCCGGACTCGAGCGCCTCGGTCGCGCCGAGGTAGTAGAGAGCCTCCACGTCGTCGGGATCGCGTTCGAGGAGCGTCCGGCCCCGCCGGTAGGCCTCCTCCAGGTGCTCGCGGAAGGCGGCCTCCTCCTCCGGCGTGGCGTCCGGACGGCCCTGCTGGGAGAAGAAGCGGTCGTTGCGGAGGCTCGACCCGCGCATCCCGTTGCTGCGCTGGGCCAGCCGGGTCCAGACCGTGGTGGCGAGGTTGTAGGGGCCGGTGGGGTGTTCCGGGAAGCGCTCGCTGACCAGGGCGTAGTGCTCGAACGCCTCGTCGAAGTCGTAGTCGAAGAGGAGTTGCGAGCCGGCCGTCTCGAGGGCGGCGAGTTCCGCCGCCGGTCCCGCGGGCGCGGGCTGCGCTGCCGCACTTGCCACGGCGGCCAGCAAGACCGGCGCGGCGGCGACCAGGCGGAGGGCGTAGCGGACCACGGGCGCCGGGGAGTGTGGCACGCGGCGCGTCGCGAGTTGGCCAGCAGCCGCGTGGCCCTGGGCCCGCGCAACTGGTGCAGCTGGGCCAGACCCAGGCGTTCGGCGTTTTCCACGA
>JAPPGX010000062.1:0-6661 GCA_028877265.1 Acidobacteriota bacterium | reverse complement strand
CCGGGGCCCCGCGGGGTTTCCCCCGCCCACCGCGGGGCTTGGCGGGCGGGGGGCGGCCGCTCCGAGTCCCCCCTACCGCATCGGATGGGAGCCCGCCGGCGCCGCGTCCGGCCACGGGGCCTGGCGGAGCGCGTGCGCCCAGTCCTTCAGGACGTCGTCCGCGTCGATCCGGATGACGTCGCCGTAGTCGTAGAGCGCCTCCGGCCGCCGCCCGGCGCCGTCCCGGGCGTTCGCGCGGCGGAGGAGCAGGCTCGCGCGGACCTCGGGGCTCGGATCGGCCTCGAGACCCCGGCTCAGGACGGCCTCGGCGTCCGCCCAGCGCCCCCCGAACAGGAGCGCCTCCCCGAGCCCCGCTTCGGCGAGGCCGGGCAGCATCAACTGATAGTTCCCGAACCCAGCCTCGCGGCGCTCGAGGACCGCTTCCCCGAGCTCCACGGCCGCTTCGAACTCCCCGAGCGCCGTCAGGACGGTGATCTCGTCGAGAGCGAAGTCCGGGTTCTTCGGGAACCGGCGCCGGAGCCGCCGGACCGCTTCGAGCGCTTCGTCCTCCCGCCCTTCGCGCTGCATCAGCAATTCATAGGTCCAGAGGCTCCCCCACCGCGCCCGCCGGCCCTCGTCGGCAGTGAGCCGAATGTCGCGCAGCCCGCCCTCGAGGTCGCCGCGCATCCCGAACAGGAAGGCGATCATCCGCAGCGCGCGAGGCAGCCGGGCGATCGAGTAGACGTAGGTCCCGGGGATCACGTAGGCGTCCCGGAAGCCGGGATCGAGTTCCTGGAGCCGCCGGTGGCGGCCCACCGCGCGCCGGATCAACCGGGTGGCGCGGAACCAGGCGCGGTCCACGATGACCGCCCACCCGGCCTCGAGGCCCTCGGCGGCGCCGCGGTAGTAGAGCGCCTCCGGGTGGTCCGGATCGCGTTCGAGCAGGGCCTCCGCCCGCCGGTACGCCTCCTCCAGGTGCTCGCGGAAGGCCGCCTCCTCTCCGGAGCCGGGCTCCGGCCGCCCGTCCTGCGAGAAGAACCGGTCGTTCCGCAGGCTGGGCCCCCGGACCGCGTTGCTCCGCTGTGCGAGCCGGGTCCAGGTGATGACGGCCACGTGGTAGGGCCCGCTGGGATGCTCCGGGAACCGCTCGCCCAGCTCCCGGTAGGTCCGGAGGGCGTCCTCGAAGTCGTAGTCGAAGAGGAACTGCGCCCCCGCCGCCTCGGCGGCGGCGATTTCCGCGGCGGGGTCGGGGGGCAGGGGCTGCGCCACCACCGCAGCGCTGGGAAGAAGCAGCCCGCCGGCAATGGCCAGAAGCGCAGCGCGGCGGAACACGATCCCGTCCTCACACGTCGGACAGTGGAACGACCTCGATCCCCTCGAACCGCATCAGGTCCTGCGGATTCGCGGTGACCACCCGGGTGACGCCGTGTTCCAGCATGGTCGCGGCGATGTTCGCGTCGTGGAGCGCCTTGCCCGCGCACCGGGCGGCCTCCGCGACCCGGGGCAGGCGGTTCGCCACCCCGCGGGTTTCCTCCAGCACCGTGGCCCGCTCGGCGAACGCCCGGTTGTTCCCCACCGCGGCGGCAAGCGTGAGCCCCAGTCCGTTCGCTTCGACCGGGCGCGTGCTGACCACCAGGCACTCCCGCAGCACCTGCCCGCTCACGCAGAGTTCGACTCCCTGGTTGGGGACCTCGTTCAGGATCCGAAACGCTCGCGAATGGAGGGGGCGTCGCCGGTCCACGGCGCTCAGCAACACGTTCGTGTCGCAGAACAGCCGTTCACCGGCCCTGGTCGCCATAGATGTCCTCGCGGGTCCAGGGAACGCCGCTCCCGACCTCCACGTGCTTCAACCGGATCGGCGGATAGCCCTGTTCCGGCGGGGCCGCGCTCGCGGCAGCGTCGAGGATCGCCCGGATCTCACCCTGGACGGAGCGGTGGTGCGCCCTCGCGCGGCGCGACAGCGCCCGTAGCGTTTCCGCGGGTACGTCTCTGACGTGAACACCGGGCATGGTGCAATTATGCTACAGGTAGCGTTTCGCTAGCACAAGGCCGCGCGGGTCAGAAGACCCAGCGCCAGCCGGCCAGCGCCGCCGCCTGCGCCCCGAGGGCCGCCCGGTGTCCGGGCCAGTGGCTCCAGACCGCCCCCAGCCGCAGCTCACCGAGCGGGAGCGCCCGGTTCCACTGCGCCGCCAGGTCGAGTTGCCGCTCCCCGGGCGCCAGATCGGCCCGGAACGACCGGTACAGCACCTCGCCCGCCTTCGTGCGCGCGGACGGCGCCGTCAGGGCCGCCCAGCCGTTCTCCACCCGGAGCGGCTGCGACACCGAGAAGCCGAGCGAGCCCGCCCGCGCGAACCCCCGGCTCGCGTGCACCGCGAACGTGCTGGTCGCGAGCGGCGTGATCTCCTGGATCAGCCCGCCCGTGGCCGCCGGGTTCACCACCCCGAATTCCCCGTGCGCCCCGAGCGTCCACCCGGCGAAGTCCATCCCCCCGTCGAAGCCGAAGAACGCCGTCCCCGCCGACAGGCCGCCGAACGCTCCCGTCCCCAGGCTGCCCAACATGGTCTCCCGCTCCGAGATCCAGCCGGCGCGGAGCCCGACCGGCAGCGACCCCGGCCGCCACGCCAGCGCCGCGCCGGTCGCCGGCATGGCGGGGCGCCACGGGCCCGTCGTGAAGGCCGTCGCCGAAAGCCCTCCCGCCTCGGTTGCGCCCACCTGGACCGCACCCTCCGCGAGCGCCAGGTGGCCGTTCCCGGCCGCCGTCGGCATGCGGACGATCCCCGCCGTCGTCCCCATGGCGCCGGGCATGCCGCCCGAACCGCCGCCCGCCGTCAGGCCGCCCGTCCCCGGCCCCAGGAAGGTCCGGAGCCGCGCGGACATCGAGGGCCCGTCCGTGGTCGCCGCGAAGTCCCCCATCTCGTACCAGAAGGGCGCCCCGTAGTCGTCGAGCGCCATGAGCTCGTCCCCGTCGAACGCCTCCGCCAGCCCGTCCCCGAAGGCGGCGCCGAGGCGCAGACCGGTGGACCCGAGCGATGCGTGCGCCCGGGTGGCCAGCGCGGTGCCGAGGGGCACTTCGAGCACCCCCACCGGGGAGGTGGCGGCGCCGAGGTCCATCCGGCCGTGGCCGTAGAACTCCCGGTCGGCGTAGATGCCCGTGCTGTCGGCGGTCGCGAAAAGCCGGCTCACCAGTTCCTCGTTCGAGAGCTGGTCCCGGAAGAGCTGCTTCATGACCGCCAGCCCGCCGGCCACCATGGGAGCGGCGAACGAGGTCCCGCCGCCGATGCCGTATCCCCGGACGACTTCTCCCTCATGGGGTCCGAACCAGGCGACCCGGACGTCGAAACCGGGCGCGGCGATGCAGTAGTCGGCGGCGATCCCGCACCGGTTCGAAAAGGAGGTGACAGCCTGGTCGTGGGGATTCAGCGCCACCACCGCGACGGAATGTCCGCGGAGCTCCTCGAAGTAGGCGGGCAGCCCGGCGGTGATCGAGGTTGAAGTGGCGTTGACGCGCCCGTTCACGCAGCCCGGAACGCCGGCTTCGCAGCGGTCGCCGTGAGCGTTCGCCGCCGCCCAGACGAGGATCGTCTTCTCGTCGGCCCCCGCCTGGGCGAGCGTCGCGACCATCTCCGGCAAGGCGGCCCGCAGGTCCTCCGCGGCATAGTGCTCGATCAAGCCGTCGTAACCGATGCTCAGGTTCAGGATGTCGAGCCGGTTTCCCGCGTCGCGCCACGCGAACGCCGTCCTGAAGATGTGGGCGAAGCCCGCGTCCGACTCGCTGAGTTCCTCGAGCGTGATCGGCTCGAAGAGACCGCCGCCGCTGCCGAGCGGGATGGACCACATGGCGACGTCGGCACCCCAGGCGACTCCGAACATGGCGCGTTCGTGGTCGACCTTCCCGCCCGCCGCGATGCTCGCCACCGCCGTCCCGTGGGAAGTGCCGTCCTCGCCGGTCTCCGGTTCGGCGCCGAACAGCGGCTCGAAGTAGACCGACTTGCCCGCGAACGAGGGGTGCTCCGCGTCGATGCCGCTGTCCACGAATCCGATGGTCACGCCCGCGCCCGGCTCGGTGTCGGGACCGAGCAACAGGTTCAGGTTCGCGTAGGCGGTCTGGGCGTTGATGCTGTCAAGGCCCCACTGACCCTGGAATTGGGGGTCCTCGGAATACTCCGTCGCGAGTTCCTCCGCCATGGCGCCGAACTGCGCCGCCGAAACGCAGTCGCCCGCGTGGGTGGGCACGCAGGGCGGTGGTGGCGGCGGCGCCGGGACGGTTTCGGAGCGCGAGGAACAGCCGCCGAGGACAGCGACGATGAGCAGCAGCGGAAGCGGGGGACGGACGAAGACCATGCGTGACACTGTAAACAAAACGGGTCGCGCGACGGCTTGGAACGCCGGCCCCAGCTCGGCCTAGAAGGTCCAGCGCCACCCGGACAGCAGAGCCACCTGCGGCCCCAGCACGTCCCGGTGGCCCGGCCAGTGGCTCCAGATCGCCCCCAGCCGCAGCTCCCCGAGCGGCAGCGCCCGGTTCCACTGCGCCGCGAAGTCGAGCTGCCGCTCGCCCGGCGCCAGGTCGGCGCGGAGGGCGCTGTGGACCACCTCCCGCGCCTTGGTCCGCGCCGACGGCACCGTCAGCGCCGCCCAGCCGTTCTCCACCCGGAGCGGCTGCGACAGCGAGAGGCTCAGCGACCCCGCGCGTTCGAACCCCCGGGTGGCGTGGACCGCGAAGGTGCTGGTCGTGAGCGCCGAGATCTCCTGGATCATCCCGCCGTGCGCCACCGGGTTCGCCATCCCGAACTCGCCGCCGGCCCCGAACCGCCAGCCGCCGAGGCCCACGCTCCCGTCGAAGCCGACGAACGCCGTCCCCGCCGAGAGATTCCCGAAGGCGCCCTGCCCCAGGCTCCCGAGCATCGTCTCGCGTTCCGAGATCCACCCGGCCCGCAGACCCAACGGGAGTTCCCCCGGTCGCCAGGCGAGCGCCGCCCCGGCCGCCGGCATGGCGGGACGGAGCGGCCCGGTGGTGAACGCCATCGCCGAGAAGCCGCGCCCCTGAGCCGCGTTCACCGCCACCGCGCCCTCGGCGAGCGCCAGGTGTCCGTTCCCGGCCGCGGTCGGCATCCGGAGGACCGGTCCCGAGACCCCGAAGGCCGTGAGACCCGGGCCGCCGCCGCCAGCCGCCAGCCCCGTCTCCGGACCCATGAAGGTCCTGAGGCGCGCCGCCATCGACGGCCCGTCGGTGGTCGCCGTGAAGCTGTCCAGCTCGTACCAGAAGGGCGCCCCGTAGTCGTCGAGGGCCATCAGCTCGTCCCCGTCGAACGCCGCCGCCACCCCGTCCCCGAACGCCGCCCCCAGCCGGAGCCCGGTGCCGCCCAGCGACGCGTGCGCGACGGTCGCCACCCCGGTGGTGATCGGCACGTCGAGCACCCCCACCGGCGAAGTGGCCGCCCCGAGATCCATCCGGCCGTGGCCGTAGATGTCCGGGTCGGCGTAGATCCCGGTGCTGTCGGCGGTGAGGAAGAGCCGAGTCACCAGCTCCTCGTTCGCGAGCTGGTCCCGGAAGAGCTGCTTCATGATCGCGAGCCCGCCGCTGACCATCGGCGCCGCGAACGAGGTTCCGCCGCCCTCGCCGTAACCACGCACTCCGTCCTGCCCGTCGTCGGGCCCGAAGTAGGCAAAGACCACCTCATCCCCCGGCGCGGCGATACACCACTCAGCGGCGATCCCGCAGCGGTTCGAGAACTCCGCGATCGCCCCGCCGTCCGACTGGAGCGCCACCACCGCGATGGAGTGGCCCTGGAGTTCCTCCATGTAGGCGAGGAGCCCCGGCAGGATGCCCACGGAGACGGCCTCGATCCGGCCGTCCACGCAATTCGGGACGCCGGACCCGCAGCGGTCGCCGTTCGCGTTCCCCGCCGCCCACACGAGGATCGTCTTTTCGGCGGCCCCGGCCTGGGCGAAGGTCGCGATCGTTTGGGAGAAGTTCGCCCGGAGGTCTTCTTCGGCGTACTCGCTGATGAGCCCCTCGAAGCCGAAGCTGAGATTCAGGATGTCGAGCTGGTTCCCTTCGTCCCGCCAGACGAACGCGGGTTCGAAGTACCCCGGAAACCCCTCGTCGATCTCGGCCAGCTCCTCGAGCGTGATCGGGTCGTAAACGTTGTCGGGTTCGCCGAGGGGGACCGCCCACACGGCAAGGTCCGCGCCCCAGGCCACCCCGTGGTGGGCGTTCGGATTGCCGACCTGGGCGCCCGCCGCGATGCTCGCCACCGCGGTCCCGTGGGACGGTTCGTCTCCCGTCTCCGGTTCCGCGCCGAACAGGAACTCCTTGTGGATCGTCTTCCCCTCGAAGATCGGGTGCTCGTCGTCGATGCCGGTGTCGATGACGCCGATGGTCACTCCGGCGCCCGGCTGGGCGTCGGGCCCCTCCAGCAGGTTCACGTGGCCGTAGGCGAGGTGGGCGTTGATCGCGTGGAGTCCCCACTGCGCCTCGAAGTTCCGGTCCGCCGCGTAGTCCGCGGACAGCTCGGTGGCCATGGCGTTGAACTGCGGCGCGGGTACGCACTCGCCGTTGTGGATGGTCACGCAGGTGTCTTCCGGCCCTTCGGGCAGGGGTTGCGGGGCTTGCGGCGGCTCGGGCGGGGGCGGCCCCGGCAAGAGCTTCCGGCATGGTCGGCCACGGTTGTCACCCGGAGGG
>JAPPGX010000186.1 GCA_028877265.1 Acidobacteriota bacterium | reverse complement strand
TCCGGGGGGGGGCGGGGGGGTTTGGCGGGCCCCTACCCAAACACTACCACCCGGGCCCCGTGACCAACCCCTGCCCCCGGGGGGGGGGGGGGGGTGGGCCCCCCCCCGCTTTTCCGTGTACGCCCCGCGTCGTCTCCGGTCGCCGTAGCGCGCGGACATGGAACACCGGGACGCGCGTGCAGTTTGGAACACCGCGTCACCAAACGTCCCTCCAGACCTGCCAAAACAACCTCCTCACACTGACTAACCTCGTGTCGCTTATCCGAGACGAAGTCCGTGTTGCTTGACACTCTCCCGTCTTCCTTCTCCTTCTTACCGTGACATTGGGTGCCGGACTCGTGCTCGCGGGTTGCGGCGACGACGAAACAACGACAACGCCGACCCCGGCGCCGCCACCGCCGCCTCCGCCAGCTCCTGCGCCGGAGCCCGAGCCCGAGCCGGAGCCGGAACCCGAGCCGGAGCCGATGCCGACTCCGCTCCACGTCCACTTCCACATCCCGGACGGTGAATTCCCGATGGTCCCGGACAAGGAGACCGACGAGGCCAAGGCCATGGCGACCGTCAACACCGACATGGAGGTTGAGGTGAACATGACGGCCACCCTGCTCCCGCTGTTCGTCGAGGGCGCCAGCCACGTGGTGCTGATCGAGGGCGAGAACATGCCCTTCAGCCACGTCACCTGGTCGGCCATGCAGAGCATGGTGGTCACCACCGGTGCTCAGTTCATGGCCACTCCGGTGCTGATCGGGGCCAACCAGGTGCCGATGCAGATCGGAGAACCGGTGATCGTGACCTGCGGTCCGTTCGAGTGCGCCGAGAGTGCTATGGCGCCCGAAATCACCATCGCCAATTCGGAGGCCTGCACGGGCTGGGAGGCGTCGGTCGAGCTTCAGATGGGTCTGGTGGACAACGACGTGGTGGAGAGCGGTGATGCCACCACCGACACCATGTACGACGGCATTGACCTCGGCTGGGTGACCAGTTCGAACCTGGCGATGACGGTCAAGCACTCCATCTCCGGTGTCTCCGGCGCGGTCAACCAGACGGTGCCCACCGACGCCAAGAAGGGCGACGACATGTCGCTCGCCATGAAGAACGTCAGTGGCGGAATCAGGGTGGACGTAGCCGCTGATGACACCGCGACCCCCCCGGTCGTGGCAGCCGTGGAGTGCGTACCGGCGACGGCTGACGCAACCAACACCGCACAAGGCGCTCGCGGTTATCCGACGGCTATGCGTGACGGCATCTTCCGGCCCGCCAACTGCTTCCGGCTGGTGGGATCCGGCGCGGCCGGGAAGGCCACCGCGAAGACCCGGGGTCCGGACTACCTCTCGGGTTACACCCTGGAACTGGTCCCGAAGGGCGCGGGCGTGGACTGGGGTTCCAAGGTGGAGTGGGAGAACGATCCGTTTGAGGATCTCACGTGCGACTCCATGATGGTGGATGTCGCCGACCATCTGGATGTCTGCTCTCTCTTCAGCGCAGAAGTGGCCGAGGTCGCGGGCAAGGACTGGGAGTTCACAGTGAACTGGGACACCACGGACACCACGAACCATCGTGTGGAGATGTGGACCCTCGGTCCGGACGGCGGCGCCTCCGCGATGCGGTTCTCGACCCTCTGGTTCGACGACGACCTGGACGGGAAGATCAAGAACGCCAACGTGGACCGTCCGTCCGGCGCAGGCCAGATGCATGACCTCTACGACAACAACGCCACCGGTGGCGACGACACGGACGCCGCCAGACTCAACCTGGAAGTCGTCTGGCAGCTCATGACCAACAACGACGGGACGCCGAACCGCGGCGATTTCGGCAAGGTGGACCTCCTGAGCGACGAAGACGATGACGACACGGACGCCGATGAGACGGCCGTGCCCGGAAATCCGGACGGCAATGCGGACAACTACCCTGGTACTACCCGCGGCTTCCGGGACACCCGGAAGTGCAGTGACGACGACGGTGAAGGCTGCGATGCCAAGTGGTCCGAGACCTTCGACATCGCCGTCGCCGACGGCACCTTCGGTTGCACGGACACGATCAGCATGACCGTCAGCTGTGAGTGGGATGCCCAGGGTGAGATGGGGCAGGCCCGCGCAGCGGCCGCAACGGCGCTCGACACCACCTCTGGTGCGCCAGCGAACAACGCCGTAGCGCGCTTCATGAAGTGCGAGGTGGAGTAAGGATCTGCGTCTCCTGAGAACCGTCTGATCTGAATCAAACCGGAACCCCGGGGCCGTCCGGCCCCGGGGTTCTTCCTTGTACGCGGGTGGGCCGCCGGCCCTGAACGCCGGGAAGGCACCTCTGGCTTGGACCGCCGGGCTCCAGACCGGCACGTGCCGAACCCGGGCCAGCGCACCTCGTAGCCCCGCGAATGGGGTTACTCAGCCAATTCAGGAAACCGGCTCGTCGAGACGGCCGATGAGACCGGCGAAGCCTTCCGCCGGGGAAGCAACCGCGAGCACCCGTTCGTCGGACCCGGTGCGGAGAGCGTCGTGGCAGCCCGGGTGAGATTCGCGGAAGAGTCGGGCGGCGCGGTGACGTCCGCTGGCGGAGCGACTCCCGAATCATCCCGGTGCCCTTCCCTGTCAGCGGCTTCACGCTCCCGATTTCCAGTCGGCGCCGCGCGTACCTCCTACCGGGCGGCACACTCCTGGCGCCGCTGCAACTCGAACTGGTTGCAGTTCTTGCCTGCCCAGGCGATCCCCTCAGGCAGCGACGGAAGCCGTCCCCCATGAACGCACGCATCCGCGAGTTGGAAGCCCTCGCTGATGCCGGTCGCTCCGGAGAAGTCCGCACCGGTGACATCGGTGTACATGAAACTGGTTCCTCCGAGGTCGGCGCCGTCGAAACGGGCACCCGCCACCGAACCGAAGATGAAGATCCGTTCCGAGACGTCGAGGCGGGAAAGATCGACGTCCGAGAAATCAGAGCAGGCCATTCCGAACGGCAACGTCGCCGGTCCGGCCCCGCGGCTCCGAAACTCGGCGTCCTGGAAGTCGGAACCGTAAACGTCGGCGCGGGAGAAGTCCGTGCCGCCGAGGTTCGCGCCCCGGAAATCCGACCGCCGGAGCGTGGCGTCGCTGAAGTCGGCGGAAACCAGGTGCGCTTCGCCGAAGCGGATACCGGATGCGTGCGCGCCGGCGAGGTTTACGCCCTCGAGTCGCGCGCCGGAGAGCTGGAAGTTCCGCAAGTCGTTCGGGAGCGATGCGCCGCTGTTGTGGAGCCGCTCGACGGCAATACGGAGCGGCAGCATTGCCCGCTCGTCCGGTGGGGTTTCGCCCGCCTCCCGGACCTGGCGCTGCGCATCCTCGATCCGGGCGACTCCGCACGACTCAATCTGGTTCATGACGCCGATCGCGGCGGCCACGATCGCGGCCACGGCGGCGGCGCCGGACTTCCAGCGCGCGGCCGGCTGCGACAACAGGCGTTGAAGCGCCGACAGCAAGCCACGCTGACCCGCCTCGGGCCTGTCTCCGCCCTTACCTTCGGGGGCGGACGCCGGGCGATCGGACGCCATCGCGATCAGTGTTCCTCCTGGCGGGCGGCCCGGGTCATCGCGGCGATCACCGCCGGACTCACGCCCGCGTTCCGCAACTCGAGCATTCCGGCGATCGAGAGGTCGAAGCAACTGGTCGAACCCGCGAACCGCGCGATGATGGCGGCGTCCTGATCACCCGATACGACCAGGTCGATGACGTCGTTGTTGGACATGCACCCGGGTTCGTCGCCGGTGGCGTGTGGCGCACCGGTGTTCGGATCCGCGGGCGTATCGGAACCCTGGTTCCGATCCGGCGGCCGGTCGCTCCGCGCCGCACAACTCGCGACGCCGAACGCCAGCAGGACCGCAAGGACCCACGGGAAGCGGCGTTCCTTCGTCGAGCCGGTTCTGGACCTCTCACCGCGAACCCGCCGTCCGGTAGCCATTGCCAGGAGAACGTTCATCAGAACAGTCGGATCCGCGCCACGGAGTGGCTCAGCGGGACCGTTGCCTGCCGGGCGGCGTCCGGAGGCGGTTCCACCTTCTGCTCGCCGTAGAGCCGGAACCAGGCTTCCCCCGCCCCGGGATGGACGGTGATGAGCGCGTAGGAACTGTCGGCGTAGAGCGCGAAACGCTCGAAACGGTAGCCCTCCTCCGTGACGCCCTCGTCCGCCGCCCCGAGACGAAGGATCCACGACAACGGCCGCGGGATGTTGTAGGTGATCGCGCTCGACGTGAGCTGCCAGACGATGTTGCCATCGCCATCGCGGATCGCGAACGCGGCGGAGACGTGGACGTCGCCGCTCAGGATCGAGACGCGGATGCCGCGCGCCGCGGCGCCGAACAGGACCCGCATCAGCGCGGCGCGCTCCTCGTCGTGCAGCCGGTGCTCCCAGGAGTCCCGTAGGTCGTCACCGAGCCCCACTTCCCGGAGCAGCGCCCGCTGGTCGGCGCCGACGAGCGCGGCCCTGGCATGGAGCACCGGGACCGCCGAGACCACGAACAGGAAGGGCGTCTCGTCCGGATCGAGTTCCTCCACCCAGCCCGCGAAGCGGTCGAACTGCTCCTTGCCGAGGATGCGGAAGCTGTCGCGTTCGATGTTCCGCTGTCCGCGTCCGTCCAGCACGTAGAACGCCGCGCCGCCCCGCCGAAAGGAGTAGTCCCAAACCCCATCGGGGGTCTCGGGGTTGTGGCTGTGCTGATACTCGCGGTACGCGCGGCCGGCGGCCCGGAACATCCGGCGCGCCAATTCGCGGCCGTCGTCGCGGGTAAGGCCGCGTTCCTCGAGATTCGGAAACATCCGCGCGAGCCCGTCGTCCGGACCGCCGTCCTCCAGCCAGTGCGAGCCCCAGCCGTCGCCGATCTCGTGGTCGTCCCACGTCATGTAGGTGGGAAAGCTGTCGAACACCCGCCGGACCCCCTCGAAGCCCCAGTAGCCGCGGTAGATGTCCCGATACCAGCTCAGCATGGACCCCTCGTCCGGGAGCAATTGTCCGGACTCCCGGCGCATGGACCCGTTCAGCCTCTTCCAGATGTCGAGGGTGGGAACGCCGTCGGTGTAGCACTGGTCGCCGCCGGCGATGACCAGGTCCAGGCTGTCTTCATGACGCCGCAGACTCGCGCCCAGGAAGTCCCACATGTCGAGGTTCGCAAGGTCGGTGCGTTTCCTGAAGAGGCCGCTCACGCGGTAGGGCATGTGGCAGGAGAAGAGCCCGAACTGGAACGGCCGCCGCTCCGTCTCCGCCGGCGGCGTCCGGAACCGGCGCAACCTGTTGTGGCCCAAGAGGACGCGCTCGTCGTCCAGCGAGTAGACCGCATATCCGTAGCGGGTGTCGGGTTCGAGATCCTCGAGGTCGAGGACGTGGGTCGTGTCCGCCTCGTAGTCCGGGATCGAGAACTCGACGTGACGAAGCGCGGAGGCCCCGCTCAGGGCCTCTTCCAGCGGCAACGGAACCTCGGAAAGGGCCGCGCCGAGTGCGCGTCTTCCTGAGCCTGACGCCGCGCCGTCTCCCCATTCGTAGAGCAGCAGCGCGAAGTTGCCGGGCCGGGCGGTCCGCAACCAGAGGCGGACCGAGGTCGAGGTCGCGTGGCCGACGACCGCGCCGGTCTTGAGCCGGGGGTTGGGCCAGGGGCGGTCGGAACGGAAGACCAGTGAGTCCGTCATGGGCGTTGAGGGCGGGTCTGCGAATCACTCTGCGCCTGGCCGAACCACAACCTCACCCGCCGAGACTCACGCCTCGAGAGATCCGGAGCGCTACCGCCTTCGCGTTCCTCCTGACCCCTACCTCTGTTCGATTGGTGTTCGCTCACGGATGAGCATCTCGTACGCGCTCGGGCGAACAGTGTACAGGACTGTCACTTACGGCTGACAAACTATCGGATCAATATCACCTACACTGTCTCGCCGTTTGTCAGTGCGCAACAGAAACGGCGCTTTCTGCACGACCTGAAGTCGTTCTTCGTGGCTTTCCGAGACCTGCGGAGATCGATGCGGGGCATACAGGGCACACGAGGCGCTGAGGCGGCGGATCCGCGAGGCGCGACCCCGGACGGTGTTCGCTCTGATCCAGCCACCGGCGCCCTCGCATGCCCGATGTCGAGACCACGCCGGGCGCGCTACCGCGTACAAGGAAGAACCCCGGGGCCGGATGGCCCCGGGGTCTTCCCTGGCGGGATCAACCAATCACGGCGATCCCGCAGGAACGCAGCGAGCTAGCCGCTCACGCTGCACTTGAAGAACTGACTCGCCGGGTAAACGGTTCCGTCCACGAAGTTGCTCGCGGTGCCGAACGGGCTCGTCTGGGCCTCCTCGGCCGCAATCGACGTGCGGTCCGTCGGGTTGCTCTGGATGAGCCCCTGAGCGTCCCACTCGCAACTGATCGTGACCGTCCTCTTCACGGAGCAGTTAAGCGCCGTTCCGGAGGCGAAGGTCACGTCGATGTCCGTGCTGAACTCGGCATCGCAGCCCAGCCCGTCGGCGTCGTCGCACCCCTCCGCGTCATCGCCGTCGTAGTTGTCGGCGTTGCCGTCCGGCTTGTTGGCGTTCGCGTTGAAGTTCGGATCCGAGGCGCCATCGAAGACTCCGTCAGCACCAACGGCTACCAGGTCCACCTTCCCGAAGTCGCCATACATCGGATCGTTGTCGCCGTCGACCAGCTTGAGCAGCAGCGGCGCCCGCTGCGTGCCCGTCGCCACGGTGTCGGTATCGACATAGATGTCGGTGTCGGGCCGGTTGCGTCCGCCGTCGTTGTTGCTGAACCACAGCGTCTGGAAACGCCGGCTCATGGCGCTGGTGGGCGCTGCAATCTCAAGCCATTCAAGCTGGGTGTTCACGTCGGTGTCGGTGGACCGACCGTTCAGGACCACGGCACTAACCGAAGTTCCCCGGGAACCAGCCCACGGACTCCCCAGGGCCGCGTCCACTTCCTCTTCGAAGAGTTCGCAGACATCGACCATGTCGCTCGCGCTGTACATCTTGCTCTCGCACTCGAGATCCTCGAAGGGATCTTCTTCCCACTGGACCTCGGAACCCCAGCCGACGTCCGCGCCCTTCGGGGTGAGCTCGAGGCTGTATCCGCCGAAGTAGTTCGCCCCGCTCGTGGCAGACCCCATGGTGGAGACCCGGAAACACCCGTCCGGCCGGTGCAGAGCGGTCACCCGGTCCGCATAGGTGCCAGTGCTCGCACAGGCAGAACTGGCGTCAGCCGTGCCGTCGGCCGCACCTGCATCGGTCAGGTCGAACAGGATCGCATTCTTGTAGCGCGTCGCGTAATCGACCTTCCGCTCGTTGCTGGCGGTTCCGCCGATGACCAGCGGAATGGCCATGTCACTCGACGCCTTGCCAACGTCAGGACTGCTGGCGTTGAAGTTCTCGCCACGCGTAACCCCATCGAAGTGGTGCTTGACCGTCATTCCCGATGTCGAGGTGTACACCCACCCGACGTCGACGCCGTCGTTGTCGATGTCATCAGTGGTCGTGGCGGCGTCGGCTGCGACAGCGGTGTTGTCCACGTAGCCGACCTGGAGGGTGACCTCCGGATCCCAGGCCGTGCAGGCGGCGGAGTTGGCGATCGAGATCGCCGGCGGCATCGGACCCATCATGCACTCGAACGGACCGCAGGTGATGAGCGTGGCGTCTCCGATCGGGATTGGAACCTGGTTCGCTCCGATCTCCACCGGGGTGACCGCGAAGGTCACGCCGGTCGTGACGACCATGCTCTGGAGAGCCATCCAGTTGACGTACTCGAACGGATGGTTGTGCCCCGGGACCAAGCCGATCGGGCTCGCGTCCGGCAGGAAGGTCGCAGCGATGATGGCCGGCATGTTGACCCCGACCTCGATGTCCTGGTTCACCATCGCCATGGCGGTCGCCTCGATGTGATCGTCGTCCGGAATCATCGGGAACTTGCCCTCCGGAATGTCGAAGTGCACATCGAACGGGGTCGGCATGGGCTCCGGCTCGGGCTCCGGCTCGGGTTCCGGCTCCGGCTCCGGCTCAGGTGCTGGCGGCGGTGGCGGCGGCGGTGCCGGGGCCGGCGTCGTCGCCGTTTCGTCGTCGCCGCAACCCGAGAGCACGAGACCGGCGCCCAGGGTCACGGTAAGAAGGAGAAGAGCACTGGACCCCTCCAGGGGGGCGAAAACGCCCTCTGGCGGCCCGAAAACCGTGTATAGTTGTGGTTCCCTCACGTCCGCCACCATTAGTGTCCCGAATGGTCCCAAGAGGTGCCTTTTGGGCCTTTTATAGTTCGTCATGTCAATGAGTTAGAATGCCAACTGGTGCCCATGGGGTCCCGCTGAGTCCCGTGAATGCTCATACATGAAGTGATATTCATATGACCCGAACCACGCCATGACACGCCGACCGTACCGACTCTCCGCCCGCTTCGTCGCCACCGTCCGGGAACCCGGCCGATACGGCGATGGACGCGGCTCCGGGGGACTGTCCCTGCTCGTCCGACGCACCACCGGCGGCGACCTCGCCAAGTCCTGGGCGCAGCGCATCATCGTGGACGGGCGCGCCCGCAACATCGGACTCGGAACCTGGCCCCACGTCAGCCTCGTCCAGGCCCGCGAGAAGTGCATCCTGAACCGGGTGGCGCGCCGGCAGGGCGACCTGGTGCTGGCCGGCCGGAAGCGGACCGTTCCCACCTTTGCGGAGGCCCTGGACCGGGTGATCGCCATCCACGGTGAGGGTTGGAGGGACGACGGTCGATCCGAGAGGCAATGGCGCGCGAGCCTCCGGGACTACGCCATGTGGAGACTCGGGGAACTGCCGGTGAACCGGATCGGGACGGCGGACGTTATGGCGGTCCTCTTGCCCATCTGGAGGGAGAAGCGGGAGACGGCGAAGCGGGTCCGCCAGCGGATCTCGGCGGTGATGCGCTGGGCGGTGGCGCAGGGCTACCGGGAGGACAACCCGGCCGGGGATGCCATTGGCGCGGCGCTGCCCAAGACCGGCGGCCGGACCCGGCATCAGCCGGCGCTGCCGTATCCGGAGGTTCGCGGAGCGATGGAGCGGGTGCGCGCGTCGAGGGCCTATCCCTCGACCGTGCTGGCCTTCGAGTTCCTGGTGCTCACGGCCTGCCGGAGCGGCGAGGTGCGCGGCGCCCGGTGGGACGAGGTGGACCTCGAGGCTCGGGAATGGCGCATTCCATCCGAGCGGATGAAGACGAACCGGGAGCACCGGGTTCCGCTGTCCACCGGGGCGCTGGCGGTGCTGCGCCAGGCCCGCGCGCTCTCGGACGACTCGGCCCTGGTGTTCCCGTCAGTGCGGGGCCGCCGGCTCTCGGATGCGACGATCTCGAAGATGGTCCGCGAACTGGGGATCGGAGCGGTGCCGCACGGGTTCCGTTCGAGCTTCCGGGACTGGGCGGCGGAGTGCTCCGACGCCCCGCGCGAGGTGTGCGAGTTGGCGCTCGCCCACGTGAACTCGGACCGGGTGGAGGCGGCCTACCGGCGGACGGACCTGTTCGAGCGGCGGCGCCAACTCATGGAGGAGTGGGCGGCGTTTCTGGGAGACCACACACTCGCCTAGAGACAGCCCCCCGGCTGAGTCCTCGATCCAAAGACTCCGGGAGGGGCTTGTCCGCCTCGTGCGAATCGAGGTAGCGTCTCGGTTCGGTTGGGGGGACGCAAGCCGCAATCCTGCGGGCCGGCATTACGCGGATTTCCAACCCGGTTCCTCTCAACTGCCGATTTCAGCGTGAGACACTCCCGAATTCGAGACCCGCTGGTCGGTTTTGCTATCCTGAGCGTCGCAGGGACAGCATGAACAACGGGAACGGTTGGCGGAATCTGTGGGCCGGATTGATGGTAGCCCTCATGGTCGTGCTCGTTGGGGCAGTCGTCCAGTTGCACGTCTCGATGGCAGATTTCCGGGTCGAGGTGGGCCAAGAGATTGGCTCTGTGCGCCAAGAAATCGGCTCTGTGCGCCAAGAAGTCGGCTCTGTGCGCCTGGAGATGGAGCGTCGATTCGGAGAGGTAAATGAGCGTCTCGCTCGGATCGAAACCCTGCTCCAGCGCCTCGATCCGGATTTCTCACGACCGGCTGACTGAACCCTCTGACCGTAGGGGACGCGCGTTGCGCCGCCCGGGGCTTGGTGTCAGCGGCCCGGACTGAGGTCGCGGTCCCGCGTCCGGTCACGGTCGCGCGCCCGGATGTGGTGCCGCATCACCTCCAGAGCTCGCGCAACGTCTCGGCGAGCGTCTCGTAGCCCTGGGCCAAGCCGGTCACAAGACCGTCGAGCCGCTCGATTCGCTGCCGCAAGGCTTCGTTCTCCGCGCTCTGCTGCTCGATTTGCCGCTGCAAGGCCTCGATCTGTTCGCCTTGCCGCCGCTGCTCCCGCTCGTAGTGCGCGCACAGCCTCTCGAAGGCGGCTGTCGACTGTCCCTCTAACTCGCTCATACAGTTCCCTCACTCGTTCGGCAGCTTCAATGCAGGCCGCCCGTCCACGGTCCAGGGCGGATCGGCCAGCGTCCCGTCCGGGAAAACCACGAACCGCTCCCCGCCGATCTCCAAAAGGGTCACCCCCCAGGTCGTCTCCTCGATCTCGGCCAGTGTCTCGCGCGCCTCCTCGATCCAGACCTCCAGCGTCGCTATGGTCTCGATCCGGTCTTGGATCCTCGTCGACAGCCAGTGCATCAGCCCCCAGCTCCCGCCGCTGATCCCGACGAAGATCACCACGCCGGCCACGAGGGGGC
>JAPPGX010000038.1 GCA_028877265.1 Acidobacteriota bacterium | reverse complement strand
GGCGCGGAGCGCCGCGCGTGCCGGTCTGGAGACCGGCGTTCCAAGCCGGCGCGCCACCTCGGCTCGGCAGCCCCCAAAGCCGCTCCGGAAGGAACCCATTTCCATCTGCTCGTGGAGCGCGGGTGGGATGCGGGGCTTGCGTATACTGCGGATCAGCGGATACACGCCATGACTTCGGAGATCGCTGCCGACCGCCTCGAGCCGGTGCTGGCGGAACTCCGGCAGATGCGCGAGACCATGGCGGGCTTTGCCACCAGGGAAGAACTCCAGGCCGAACTCCGGCAGATGCGCGAGAGCATGGCGGGCTTTGCCACCAAGGAAGAACTCCAGACCGAACTCCGGCGGATTCGCGAGACCATGGCCACCAAGGCGGACCTGGGCGACCTGCGGCGTGAGCTCGCGGAGCGCGAGACGCGGCTCGTCAAGTGGGTGTTCGGGGCGATGCTGGCGCAGACGGCGGTCATCGTCGGATTGGTGACGCTGCTGCGGTAGCTGCCCCCAGCCGGCCGCGCCGCGAGGCGGGTCAGCGCCACGCCGTGCGCGGCGCGGGGCGCCGCGCGTGCCGACCGGAGGTCGGCGTTCCAAGCCGGTGCGCTACCTGGCTCAGGAACGATGCGCGTGCCGGCTGAAGCCGGCGTTCCAAGCCGGCGGTCCCCGCCTAATGGCCCTTGTGGCCGAGCGGACCCCGCGCGGAGCTGCGCTTCGCGCCGCCCTCGTCGTCGTCACCCTCGCCGGCGTTGCCGCGCAGGATGGCGGGCACGTCCACTCCGGTGGAGGTCTTGAGCTGCTCCAGGAAGGCGGCGATGGACCCGGTCAGGCCGCGCACGTGGTTCGGGACCGCGCCGCCGGTTCCGTTGTCCACGACCGTGAGCCGTTCCACGTGCAGGTTGTCGTGGAGCACGTGGGTGACCTTGTCGATGATCTGGGGGAGCATCTGCAGCAGCATGATCTCCCGCGTGGTGTCGTCGTCCCACTGGGCCTTGATCTCGGCCAGGGCGTCAGCAGTCGCCTTGCCGTTCTCCCGGATCCGGGAGGCCTCCCCCTGGGAGGTCAGCGCCCGCGCCTGGCTGGAAGCCTCGGCCGGCACCACCGTGTTGGCCTTCTCGCGGAGTTCGTTCCGGGCCACCCGGATCTCTTCCAGCTTGCGCTCCTCCTCGATCCGGGCCATGCGCTTCGCCACTTCGGCGACCTGCTCGGCCTGGTTCGACGCCGCGGCCCGCTCGGCCCGGCGCATCCGCACGCCGTGCTCGGCGTCCACGATGGCCTCTTCGGCGCTCGTCTCGGCGACGACCGCGTCGCGCTTCGCGCTCGCGGCCACGTCCCGCGCTTCGGCGTCCGCGCGGGCCTCGGCGACCTTGGCGTCCCGGCGGACGGCCGCGCTGCGCTTGCGGCCGATGGCGTCCAGATAGCCCTCGGTGTCCGACAGGTGCTGGATCTTGAAGGTGTCCAGCACGAGGCCGAGCTGCGAGAAGTCCTGCCGCACCGACTCGGCCACCGCATCGCCGACGCCCAGCCGCTCGGCGTTCGCCTCCTCGGGAGTCCGGGTGGCGAGCACGCCCCGCAGGCTGCCTTCGAGCGTCTGCTTCGCGACGGTCTGGATCTCGTGCTGCGTCCGGCCGAGGAAACGCTCCACGGCGTGGTCGAGGCCGCCGTCGGGATCGCCGGCGATCTTCACGGTCGCCATGCCGTCCACGTCCAGCGGGATCATGCCCGCCGACAGCGCCTTCTTGACCGTCACCTCGATGGGAATGGTGTTCAGCGAGATGCGCGACACCGTCTCGATGAGCGGACGGCGGAAACCGCGGCCGCCGCGGATGATGCGATAGCCCTTCTTCCGCCCCGAGAAGATCACCGCCTCGTTGGGGGCGCAGACCACCACGTGCGCGCGGATGAAGATGATGATCGCCAAGATCCCGACGATCGCGAGAGCAAGGGCGATTCCAATGGTTCCTGGAGTCATGAAAGGGCCTCCGTGGTCGCTGGCCGGCCGCTTTGAACGCCGCTTCGAATATCAGCAGTCATAGTAGAGAGCGAACTCCGCGGGGTGCGGTCGCTGGTCCATGTAGGCGAGTTCGTTGGCCCGCTTGTAGCGGATCCAGGTCTCGATGACGTCCGGCGTGAAGACGTCGCCCCGCAACAGGTACTCGTTGTCCTCTTCCAGCGCGTTGAGCGCCGCCTTCAGCGTCGGCGGGGTGTCGCCGATCTTCCGCAGTTCCTCTTCCGGCAGTTCGTAGAGGTCCTGGTCCACCGGATCGGGAGGAAGAGTCCGGTTCATCACGCCGTCGAACCCCGCCATCATGATGGCCGAGAAGGCCAGGTAGGGATTGGCGCTCGGGTCGGGACAGCGGAACTCGATCCGCTTGGCCCCCGGGGCGGCCGAATACATGGGGATCCGCACCGCCGCGGAGCGGTTGCTCCGGGAATAGACGAGCTTGTTCGGCGCTTCGAAGCCGGGGACGAGCCGCCGGTAGGAGTTGGCGGTGGGGCAGGTGAACGCGCACAGCGACGCCGCGTGCTTCAGGATGCCGCCGATGAAGAAGACGCCCGCCTCGCTGAGGCCGGCGTAGCCGTTCGGGTCGTAGAAGAGGTTCTTCCCCTTGCTCCACAGGCTCATGTGGCAGTGCATTCCGGAGCCGTTGTCGCCGAAGAGCGGCTTCGGCATGAAGGTCGCGGTCCTGCCGTGCCGTTTGGCGGTGTTCTTGACGATGTACTTGAACTTCATCATCGAGTCCGCCATCTGGCTGATCGTCGTGTACTTGATCCCGATCTCGCACTGGCCGCCGCTGCCCACCTCCTGGTGGTGGAGTTCGGCGTCCACCCCGCAGTCCCGCAGGTTGGTGAGCATCTGGGACCGCACGTCCTGGTAGGGATCGGTCGGGGGCATCCGGAAGTAGCCCTGCTTGAGTCCCGGCTTGTGGCCGAGGTTCGGCTTCTCGACCCGGCCCACGTTCCAGGCGCCGATGCCGGAGTCCACGTAGTAGAAGGCCTCGTTCACCGTCTGGTCGAAGCGGACGTCGTCGAAGATGTAGAACTCGGCTTCGGGGCCGACGTAGCAGGTGTCGGCGAGCGCGGAGGTCTCGAGGAACCGGGTGGCCTTCTCGACGATGTTCCGGGGGTCGCGCGAATAGAGACTGAGGTCCACCGGGTCCTTCACGTTGCAGATGAAGACCAGCGTCGGCTCCTCGTAGAAGGGATCGATGAAGCCGCTGTCCGGATCGGGGCGGAGCAGCATGTCGCTCCGCTCGATGCCCTGGAAGCCCCGGACCGACGAGCCGTCGAAACCGATGCCGTGGACGAACATGTCCTCGTCGAAGGCCTCGATGGCGTAGGAGATGTGGCGCCAGCCGCCGAGGAGGTCGGTGAACCGGAAGTCCACGAACTTGATCTTCCGGTCCTGGATGACGCGGCGGACGTCGCGAAGAGACATGGAACGGCTAGCCGATGGCCTGCGAGCCGCGCTCGCCGGTCCGGATCCGGATGCAGTCGTGGAGGTCGGTGACGAAGATCTTCCCGTCGCCCGCCTGTCCGGTCTGCGCCGCCTTGAGGATCGCCTGGACCGCGCGCTCCACGAAGTCCTCGTTCACCGCGACGTCGATGCGGACCCGCTTCAGGATGTTCACCTGCGTCTGGACCCCGCGGAACGTGGCCTGGTACCCCTTCTGGGTTCCGTGGCCCACGCCGGCGGTGATCGAGAACTTGTTGATCTGCGCCCCGAAGAGTTCCTCCTGGACCAGGGGAACCACCTCGGGCTGAACCATGGCGGTGACTAGCTTCATGTCGTAACTGCCTCGAAGGACGTTCCCCTCAGGAACCCAGGATCTGGAAGCCGGTGTAGGACTCCATGCCGTGCTCGTTCATGTCGAGACCCCGGATCTCTTCCATCCGGTCCACCCGGAGGCCGAGCACCGCCTTGATGGCGATGAACACGAGGCCCATGGAGAGGAAGACGAAGATGCCGGAGGCGAAGGTGCCGAGCGCCTGGATCCCGAGCTGCTCGAAGCCGCCGCCGTAGAAGAGCCCCTCCCGGGCGAGTCCGAGCGATTCTCGTCCCCATAACCCGACGGTCAGGGTCCCCCAGATGCCGCACAGGCCGTGCACCGGGAAGGCGCCGCAGGGGTCGTCCACCTTGATGATCCGCAGCAGCCCCTCACCGAGGACGATCACGAACCCGCCGGTCACGCCGATCCAGATCGCGGCCGCGGGACTCACCACCGCGCAGGGCGCGGTGATCGAGACGAGGCCGGCGAGCGCCCCGTTCATGGTGAAGAACAGGTCGGGCTTTCCGAACAGGATCCAGGAGATGAAGGTCGTGGTCACCGCGGCGGCGGCAGCGGCGAGGTTCGTGTTGATGGCGATGAGCGAGATGGCTTCCCCGTCGCCCACCGCGAGGTTCGAACCCGGGTTGAAGCCGAACCAGCCGAACCAGAGGATGAAGACCCCCAGCGAGGCCAGCGGGACCGAGTGGCCGGGGATGGGGTTCGAGGAGCCGTCGGCGTTGAAGCGGCCGAGGCGCGGCCCCAGGATCATGGCGCCCACCAGCGCCGTCGCGCCGCCGGTCAGGTGGACGACCGTCGAGCCCGCGAAGTCGAAGAAGTCGAGCTGGGCCAGCCAGCCGCCGCCCCAGGTCCAGTGTCCGACGACCGGGTAGATGAAGGCCGAAATGATGAAGGAGTAGGCGAGGTAGGCGGGGAACTTCATCCGCTCCGCCATCCCGCCGGCCACGATGGTGGCGGCGGCGCCGCAGAACGCCGCCTGGAACAGCCAGAACGCCCACAGCGGCACGTCGGCGGCCGACTCGGCGCCCACCAGGAAGAAGCCGCTGGTCCCGAAGAAGGGGTTCCCCTCCGAGAACATGATGGCGTAGCCGAACACGAAGAACCCGAGCGACGCCATGCAGTAGTCGAGGAAGTTCTTCGTGAGGATGTTGCAGGTGTTCTTGGCGCGGATGAACCCGGCCTCCAGCATCCCGAACCCGGCCTGCATGAGGAACACGAGGAACGCCGACACCAGCACGAACAGGGTGTCGAGCCCCACCGTGCTCGCGCCCCCCTCGTCCTGCGCAAAGGCGGGTGCGGCCAGCAGGAGCGCGGCCAACCCGATCAGCGGAATTCGCCTCAGCATCAGAACCTCCTCCTCGGGAGCACTCGACTCCGGGCGCCCGCCATCCCGGTCGGGCGTCCCTACACGGGCGCGGAGAGTACGGCCACGGGCGCCAGTGGGTCAACCCCGGCACGGCGCCGTTCGGCATGGCCCTGATGGCGCACCGGCTTGGAGCGCCGGTCTCCAGACCGGCACGCGCGGCGCTCCGCGCCGCGCACGGCGCGACGTTCGACTGCGGAATGGTCCATGGGCTCTTACACCGTCAGCCCGGTGACGGTCAGCAGCGCCATCAGGCCGAGCACGACGGTCACGAAGTGGACGGTCACCAGGGCGAGCTGTTTCACGAGGGTCTTCAGCACCCCCTCCGCGTAGACGCGGCGCAGCGACAGGAAGAGCGCCGTGAGCAGCGCCAGATAGGCGATCGCGGACGGGATCTGGGTCCCGAGCATCAGGGTCCCGCTCGTGCCGGCCACGAGCAGCACGAACGCGAGCGTGTGGAAGTGGAGCGCGAACACCAGGTGCGGGACGAAGAAGCGCTCGCGCCGGCGGTACAGCAGCCGGAGCCAGAGGGCGAAGAGGGGAACCTGGGCGAACACCGTCCACTGGAGCCGTTGGTGGAAGAGCCGCTGGGCGCGTTCCGGAGCGTCGAGCGCCGGCTGGAACACATGCTCCGAAAACCACCCGGGGGCGTCTTCGCCGGACGCCGGATCCTCGTCCTCGTCGATTTCCACGGAGATCGGCCCCGCGCGGGCGGGCAGGTCGAAGGGCGCCGGTCCCGAGCCGATCCGGAGCGGCGCCCAGGGGTTCGTGCCGGTCGCGTCGAGGACCGCGTTCGGCGCGGTGAACACGAGGAAGAGGAAGCTCACGAAGCTGACGATCAGGTAGAGCCGCAGCGGGGTGACGAACCGGGCCCGGCGCCCCTCCCAGTAGTCCGCGGTCAGCGAGCCGGGCCGGCGGAACAGCGCGATGAGCGTCCGCCAGATCCGCGAATCGAAGGAGAAGACGTCGTCCAGCGCCTCGCGCAGGAACGCGCTGACCGGCGTCCGGAGCTCGGCGGCGCGCTGGCCGCAGGAGGCGCAGTACTGCTCCACCCGCGCGGACCCGCAGTTCGGGCAGCGCTCGCTCATCGTCGGAACGCGAGCGTATGCGATTGCCCGGCCTTGCTGTCCTTTTGGCCTTTCTTGCGCTTTGTTCAGGACGGCGCCTCTTCCTTGTGCGCCGTTGCTGTTTCGTTGTCCCTGTCTGCTTTCTTCGTGCTCTTCACGCGTGCACGCGAGTCCGCAGCGTGGAACACTCGTTTTCGGTTGGCGTCATGGCAGGGCACAAGACACATAGCGTCGCACTCAAACGGCAGGTCGTGCAGGAATACCTCTCCGGCGAGACGCTCCACGGACTGGCGCGCCGCCACAACCTCCCCCGCAACCTGATTCGCCTGTGGGTGGATGAAGACCTGTATCCCACGCGCGACGGCGAACTGAGCGAGGCCCCCGCTCTCGACGACATCGCGGCGTTGGCCCAGACCATCTACGAATGCGAGACCCGCATCGAGGCCATCGAACGTATCGTCGCCAGGCGCGCCGCGGAGTTCGGGACGCGGCGCGAGGAACGGCCGCAAGGACAAGAGCCGGGCGACGGATCCGATTGACCCCGTCGGCCGGTTCCCCGCGGCGGGGAGCGGCCATAGTGCGATTCATCGCACGAACCGGTCATTTGTTGTCAGGGCATCGAGGGCCGAGCGTAACCTCCTGCAACGTCTTCATGGTGCAGCGCCGGTCCTCGCCACGGACGTTGACGGATCGACGCATCCACGGCAACGCCCGTCACATTCGGTCATGCGATAAACCGCACACTTCGCGGTTTGTCGCACTTTCGAACTGACGCGCGACACGAACACGGCGTCACTGCTTCCGGTTTGCACAGTCAGCCGGGAACGGTTATCAATACGTGACACTCATTGGGATCGTGGTGGTGCTTCATGGAGAAAAGTCGACGCCGGCGCGCTGATTTCGACGCGACACGTCGTCTCGGCAGACACGTACCCGCCAAGTACGTAACCGGGACCCAACTCGGCACGAGCAGCGGCCGGGGGTGGAAGAGGCTGCTGGCCGAGCGCTGGCGTCACGCGCCGGGCCAGCTCGGCAACGCGCCGGGAACCGAAACGGAAGTCGCCGTCATCCTGCGAGGCCGTCTCCCCGTCCGGCGCCGCGACCACGGCCGGGCGCAGGACTGCTACGCCATCCCGGGCACGGTGGCGCTGTGTCCCGCCGGTTTTCAGGAGGAGAGTTTCCAGCTCCGGGGGGAGATCGGCGAATGTCTCCACCTGTTCCTTCCCGGGCTCGCGGAAACGGCGCTTCGTGAGTTCGACGCCGATCCCGGCAGGATCCGGCTCCGCTACGAGAAGGCAATCCGCGATCCCCTGATCGAGGGGATCGCCCGGGCGATCCGCGCGGAGATGCTCGATCCCACCCCGGCGGGGAACATGCTGGCGGAATCCCTCGCCACGGCGCTCGAGGTTCACCTGCTCCAGCGTCACTCCAGCCTGACCGCCGCCGCCTCGTCCCTCCCGACCGCCCGGGGGGCGCTCGATCCCGGACGGCTCGGCCGGGTCACGGATTTCATCGAAACCAACCTGGGCGAAGACCTCACCGTCGAGGCGCTGGCGAACGAGGCCTGCCTGAGTCCGTTCCATTTCGCCCGCGCCTTCAAGGCGGCGACCGGGATGGCGCCGCACCGCTACCTCACGAGCCGGCGGATCGAAAAAGCCAGGTCCTGGATCGCGGAGGGACGGCTCCCGCTCGCCGAGATCGCCTTCCGGTGCGGTTTCTCTTCGCAGGCCTCGTTCACCAAGTGGTTCAAGCGGCTCGTCGGCGCCACCCCCGGCGAATACCGAACGAGCTACTGCTGATCCGGATTCCCGCCGCCTCGGAGCGCCGGCCTCCGGCCGGCATCGCCGAGCGCAGCGAGGCGAAAGGGCTTGGCTCCCGCGCCGTGGCGGGCGCGTACGGCCTGGACCGCCGGCCAGTTCTCCCGGTGGGGGCCTCCAGACCGGCACCGCGGCGCTCCGCACCGCGCACGGCGCGCCACCGCTCACGCGAGGCCGGCCACCAGCGGAGACGCCGCCACCCGGCACGGACGCCTCCGCCCCGAAACCCGCCGAGGAAGGCGCCATCTTCCACGCCCTGCTCGACGCGGGTGTCCAAGCGAGAGTGGCCTATACTGCGGAAAAGCGGATGCACGCCATGACTTCCGAGACCGTCGCCGAGCACACGCAGTCGATCCTGAAGGAAGTCCGCCAGCTTGCCGCGCAGGTTCGCGACCTCGCCGAGACCGTCGCCGAGAATCACCGCGCGCTCACCGCCGAGATCCAGGCGCTCAAGGAGGCCGGGACCGAACGCGACCGCAAGCTGGACGTGCTGGCTGCGCAGATGCGGCTGGTGATTGGCGGCTTCGGCCTCCTGGTCACCGCCCTCGTCGCGGTCTTCGGCATCCTGTTCACAAGGTAGGCCCGCGCCCGTTCCCGCGGCCCCGCGCGACCATCGTGCGCGCCGCGCAATACTGCCGGGCCGATGCGCGCTCGCCTGGCGACGACCCTCGGACCGGCCGCGCTCCTCGCGTGGGGCTCCGGCCTCGCCGCCCAGGAGATCCCGGCGACCAGGACCTCCGAACCCATCGAGATCGACGGCGTGCTCGACGAGGCGGCCTGGGACGGCGCCGCCTCGATCGAGACCTTCACCCAGCTCCAGCCGGTCGCGGGCGCGCCGGCCTCCCAGCGCACCGTCATCCGCGTCCTCTACGACGAGCGGATGGTCTATTTCGGGATCGAGGGCCGCGACACGGACCCCGAAGCGATCTCCCGGACGGTCACCCAGCGAGACGGCGAGGTCTGGGAGGACGACGCGGTGGCGCTCGTCCTCGACACGTTCGACGACGACAACAACGCCTACGTGTTCATGGTCAACTCGCTGGGCACCCAGCAGGACGAGCGCTGGGCGGACAACGGCCGCACCCGGGACATCACCTGGGACGCCAACTGGCTGTCCGCGGGGGCGACGGGCCCGGGCGGCTGGACCGCCGAGGTCGCCATCCCGTTCGAGACCGTCCGGTTCGCGCGCGAAGCCACCGCCTGGGGCTTCAACGCGATCCGCTACCTCCCCCGGAACCTCGAGCAGAGCCACTGGATCCCGGGACTCTCGGAATGGTTCCGGATCGCCGAGATCGGCGCCATCACCGGCCTCGACCTGACCGAGGCCGTCACCAAGAGCTACGCCTTCATCCCCTACGTGCAGGGGGCGCTCCAGGAGGCGCAGGACGACACCACCGAGTTCGGGCTCGACCTGCGCTACGCGCCGTCGAGCAACATCGGGATCGACGTCTCCTTCAACCCGGACTTCGCCACCGTCGAGGCCGACGTCGAGCAGGTGAACCTGACCCGCTACGAGCTGTCGTACCCGGAGAAGCGCCCCTTCTTCCTCGAGGGCACCGAGAGCTACCGCACCCGCATCGTGCAGTTCTACTCGCGCCGGATCGGGGACATGCAGTGGGGCGCGAAGGTCAACGGGAAGGTCGGGGCGTGGCGGGTCAACGGGCTCGCCAGCCAGACCGACACCGAGTCCGCCGCGGCTGCGGACGGCGCGCTCTACTCGGCATTCCGGCTGAGCCGGGAGGTCGGCGGCGCTTCCAACGTCGGGGTGATCGGCGCGAACCGCACCTTCGAGGGGACGAGCGAGGGCTCGGTGGGGCTCGTCGGGACCCTCTTCTTCTCGGACTACCTCGGCATGACCTCACAGGTGGTCCGGTCCTACGGCGCCCACGACGAGGGGGCGTGGACCTACTTCTTCCGGCCCTCCTACGACTCCCAGACCGGCCACTTCCACGTCCGCTACACCCACGTCGGGGAGAACGTCCGGGAGAACATGAACCGGGTCGGCTTCATCCGCGACGACGACCGGCGCGAGGTGGACTCGAACGTCCGGAAGCAGTTCTGGATCAACCGCCACGGGCTCCAGGACCTGACCGGCTCGATCAACTACAACCAGTTCTGGAGCCAGACCGGCCGCCTCCGGAGCTGGCAGATCCGCAACCGGCTCGGCCTCAACTTCCTCAGGCGCTGGAGCCTCGACCTGACGAACGACGAGGAGTTCAAGGCCGAGGAGGCCGGGCTCTTCGAGAAGGACTTCCGGAACACGCTCTACCAGGCCAAGCTGACCTTCGACACCCGGACGGGCACGTCGGTTTCGGCCTACTACGGCCAGGGGCTCAACTTCGACAGCGACCTCGACCAGTTCGGGGGCGTCGTGGACTGGACCATCACCGACGCCCTTACCGCCACCTACGACCTCAAGCGGGTCTGGTTCGACCCCGACCCCGGAGACCGCAGCAGCTGGGTCCACTTCGTCCGGGCGACGTACTACGTGAACAAGGACATGTTCTTCAAGGTCTTCTACCAGACCCGCTACGACGTCACCGGCAGCCTCGCGAGCCCGATGTTCGAGCTCGAGCGCGAGACGATCCAGCTCCTCTACGTGTGGAGGTTCTTCCCCCCGTTCGGCTCGCTCCAGCTCGCCTACCAGGAGGGCCCGGCCCAGTTCGACGACGAACTCGTCAACTACCGCACCCTCTTCACCAAGCTCTCCTGGGTCTTCTAGAGCCCGGGACCGCCTCGGAGCGCCGGCCTCCGGCCGGCATCGCGCGTTAGCGCGAAACCGGGGCTGACGGCGCGGTGGCACGCCCGGCCGGGACCGCCGGTCTTCAGACCGGCACGC
>JAPPGX010000047.1:6020-11208 GCA_028877265.1 Acidobacteriota bacterium | reverse complement strand
CCCATTGGGGGAGCGCGGTTTCGCCTCGCTGCGCTCGGCGATGCCGGCCAGAGGCCGGCGCTCCGAGGCGGTGCGCCATCCGGACTGGTGGCGGTGTGCGGTTTCGCCTCGCTGCGCTCGGCGATGCCGGCCAGAGGCCGGCGCTCCCAGCCGGCGGCGCCATCACGGCGCTCGGCAGACGCACCTGTAAATGCCTGGTATCACATTGGGTATCACATTTGCGATCCGCCGTTTCGCGCCCTCCGATCGGTGCGGAGGGCGTGTACGATCCTTCCCGAGCGCCTATGTCCCGAACCCTGATCGCCCTCCTCCTTCTCGCCCCCGCGGCCGCCGCCCAGGAGATCATCCCGGCGCCCGCCGACGCCACCACCGGCCCCGACACCGTCTTCGTCCAGGAACTCACCTGGACCGAGGTCGCGGCCCGGGTGCGTGCCGGGACCCGCTCGGTGATCGTGCCCACCGGCGGTACCGAGCAGAACGGGCCCCACATGGTGCTCGGGAAGCACAACTTCATCATCCGGGAGGCCTCGGAGCGGATCGCCCGCGAACTGGGGAACACGCTGGTGGCCCCGGTGGTCGCCTACGTGCCCGAGGGCGGGATCGACCCCCCGACGGGCCACATGCGTTACGCCGGCGCGATCACCCTCCCGCAGGAACATTTCGAGGCGCTCCTCGAGTACACCGCGCGCGGGTTCGCGCTCCACGGCTTGGAGAACGTCATCTTCATCGGGGACAGCGGCGGGAACCAGCGGGGCATGGCGGCGGTCGCCGAGAAGCTGAACGGGGAGTGGGAAGCGGCCGGCAACCCCTCCCGCGTCCTCTACGTCCCCGAGTACTACCGGGGGAATGGCTTCCGCGACTGGCTGCTGGAGCAGGGCATCCCCGAGGACGCCATCGGGCGCCATGCGGGGGTGACGGACACCTCGCAGCTCTGGTACGTCGCGCCCGAGCAGATCCGGCCGGACAAGCGGGTCAGGGACGGCGGCTTCGAGGGCAGCGGCGTGAGCGGCGACCCCACGCTCGCCTCGCGCGAACTCGGCGCGAAGGGCATCGAACTCAAGGTCGAGACCACGGTGCGGCGAGTGCGGGAGATGCTCGCCGCGCGTTCCGGCGAATGACGCCGGCCTCCCTTCGCGTCGCCACGATCCCGTCCCAGCGGCACCTCTTCGACATGCCGCGGGAGGTCGCCTACCTGAATTGCGCCTACATGTCGCCGCTCCTCCACAGCGTGGTGGAGGCGGGGACGGCGGGGCTCCGCCGGAAGGCGCGGCCGTGGGAGATCGTCGTGGACGACTTCTTCGACGACTCGGAAGCGCTCCGCGCGGCGTGGGCGGAGCTCCTCGGCGCCGGCCCGGACGCGGTCGCCATCACCCCTTCCGCCGGCTACGGGATCTCACTCGCCGCGAACCACGTCGCCGTCGGATCCGGACAGCGCATCCTGCTCGCCGAGGAGCAGTTCCCCTCGAACGTCTATCCCTGGACCGACAAGGCGCGGCGGACGGGCGGCGAGGTCCGCTTCGTACCGCGCCCGGAGGACGGCGACTGGACCCGCGCGGTGCTCGCCGAAATCGATGAACGGGTCGCGGTGGTGGCGCTGCCCAACGTGCACTGGACCGACGGGGGGATCTTCGACCTGGCCCGCATCGGGGCGCGGGCCCGGGAGGCGGGCGCGGCGCTGGTGGTGGACGCGACGCAGTCGCTCGGCGCGCTGCCGTTCGACGTGAAGAAGAGCCGGGCCGACTTCGTGGCCGGCGCCAGCTACAAGTGGCTCATGGGCCCGTACTCGCTCGGCTACCTCTACGCGGCGCCGCACCTCGAGGAGGTCGCGCCGGTCGAGCACAACTGGATCCAGAAGGCCAACGCCCGCGAGTTCGCCCGCCTCGTGGACTACACCGAGGACTGGCAGCCCGGCGCCCGCCGGCTCGACTGCGGGGAGCGCTCCAACTTCGCGCTGGTGCCCGCGGCGCTCGCGGCGGCCCGGCAGGTGCTCGCATGGGGCCCGGAGAACATCCTCCGGACCATCGGGCCGACGACCCGCCGGCTCGCGGCCGCGGCGGCGGAACTCGGGTGCAGCACCGGCCACGACCTGTACCGCTCGCCCCATTACCTGGCGCTCGGCCTGCCCGCCGAGAGCGGCCCCGAGGGCCTTTCCCGGGTGCGCGCCCGGCTCACCGAGCGGCGGGTCTTCGTGAGCATCCGCGGGGACACCATCCGGGTCACCCCGCACCTCTACAACGACGTGGAGGACATCGAGGCGTTCGTCTCCGCGCTGGCGTCGGCGCTCTGGGGCAAGCGATGAAGGTCTATCTGGACACCGTGCGCCGGGTGCTCGAGACCGGGACCCGCCGGCCGAACCGCACCGGGGTGGACACCATCTCCACGTTCAACGTGAACTCGGTGATCCCGATGGACGGAGGCTTCCCGCTGCTCACCACCAAGAAGATCAGCTGGAAGAACATCGTGGTGGAGAACCTCTGGTTCCTGTCCGGCGAGCCGACCATCGCGCTGCTCAAGAAGCACAAGTGCCGCTTCTGGGACCCGTGGGCGGACGAGCACGGCGCGGTGCCGAGCCCCTACGGGAACCTCTGGCGGGCGCATCCGGGGTCCCGCGGGACCGCGGACCAGGTGCGCTGGGTCCTCGAGGAGATCCAGCGGAACCCGACGTCGCGGCGGCTGGTGATCAGCGCCTGGTCGCCGGAGAACGCGCATCACAGCTCGCTCCCGCCGTGCCACTTCGCCTTCGTGTTCAACGTGCAGTACGACGAAGCGGGCGAGCCACGGCTCAACCTGCACCTGACCCAGCGGAGCTGCGACGTGGCGCTCGGGCTGCCCTACAACATCGCGGGGTACGCGCTGCTGCTGCACCTGTTCTCGCGCTGGTCGGGACTGAAGCCCGGGGTGATGGGCCATACGCTGGTGGACGCCCACATCTACACGAAGAAGGCGGACGGATCGATGGCCGAGTACGACCACGTGCCCGGGCTCCGCGAGCAGCTCACCCGGGAGCCGCGCGCGCTGCCGACGCTCACGCTCTCGGACACGGTGTCCACGCTGGACGGGACAATGTCGCTCCTCGACCGGGACACCGCCGAGATCATGTCCCACTTCGTGCTCGACGGTTACGACCCCCACCCGGGCATCCGGTTCGCGGTCGCGGTATGAGCGGAGGCTGGCGGGAGGACCCCGAGGCGCTTCCCCCGGCCCCCTTCCGGGCGAGCATGGCGGCGGTTTCGCCGGAGGGGATCATCGGCGTGGACGGCGGGATCCCCTGGGACTACCCGGGCGACCGGAAGCGGCTCTGGCGGCTCACGAAGGACACCACGATCATCCTGGGACGCCTGACCTGGGACTCGCTCCCCCGGCGTCCGATGCGGCGGCGCCGGAACATCGTGATCAGCTCGCGCCCGGTGGAGGGCGCGGAGTCGTTCCGCTCGCTGGCGGAGGCGCTGGCGGCGTGCGAGGGGGAGACGGTGTGGTTCCTGGGTGGCGCCCGCATCTACGAGGAGGCCATGGAGTACGCGGACTTCCTCGACCTGACCTTTGTTCCCGACCGCGTGCGGCTCCAGCCGGGGCAGGGCGCGGTCCATTTCCCGAAGATCGACGAGACCCGCTGGCTGGCGGGTCCCCCGCACCCCGACCCCGGCGAACCGGGCGTCGTGCGGCGCCGGTTCACGCGGCGCTGAATGGAGAACCCTGATGAGTAGCGAGATCACCCTGATCGCCGGCGAGGGCCTGCCGAAGCCGGCCGGCCCCTACAGCCCCGCCGCCAAGGTGGGCAACCTGGTGTTCGTTTCCGGCCAGGTGGGGGTGAACCCGAAGACGGGTTTTGCGCCCCACGGGGTGGCGGCGCAGACCGAGCAGGTGTTCCGGAACATCGCCTCGATCCTGGAGGCGTCCGGTTCCAGTCTGGACAAGGTGGTCCGCTGCGGCGTCTTCGTCGCCGACATGGACGAGTTCGGAGCGATGAACGAGGTCTACGAGCGGATGTTCAACGGCCACAAGCCGGCCCGCAGCACCATCCAGCCGGAGCGCCTCCCCGGCAAGGGCTTCCTGGTCGAGATCGACGCCATCGCGGTGTGTGATTAGGCTCGGAGCGCCGGCCTCCGGCCGGCATCGCCGAGCGCAGCGAGGCGAAACCGCACGCCGTTGATCACGAAGGAAGGGCGGCGAAGGCTCGGAGCGCCGGCTTCCAGCCGGCATCGCCGAGCGCAGCGAGGCGAAACCGCGTTTCACCGATCTGCCAGGAAAGCGCGCACAGTCCGCTACTCGTCCTCCCTGATGGCCGCCGACGACCAAGGCCAATCCTCCGCCCGCACACACAACCCTGCTTTGACCGGGTTACTGCGAATGTAGGCGACCGCCCGGTTGAAGTGTTTCTCGTCGCGGATCGATCGGTCGTGGTACTCGCGCATCCAGAACGGCCCAGCGCGGCCCAGCATGAGGTTGGCTTCCCGAGCGGTAAACGTCTTCCAACTCCGAACGATGTCGCCGAGAGGGAAGCCCTTGAGTTGCGTGATCAGTATGTGGACATGGTTCGGCATGACGCACCACTCCAAGAGCTTGTAGCGCTCCCCGTCGAACCGCAGCAAAGCGTCTCTGACGAGGGCCGCGATCTCCGGGCGACGCAAGTGACACTCACCGTGTCCTGCATCCTCGTAGCGGGCGACGCGCCTCTGGAGTTCTTCCACGCGCGCCCGCTCCGTGGGCCACTCGTTGCTCCGTGTGATCTCTTCGCGCCATCGCTCGACGACATCCCTCGGCAGACTGTCCGCGAGGCGGATCGTGATCCCCTGAACCATCCCGGGGGAGTCAAAGTGCGGCAGGTAGCTGCGGGAATAACCGACCCGGTGCGCCGAACGACCGACGCGACCGGCCGACCGCGCAGAGGGACGGGAGCGAGTCCGGCGGCGTGCTACGCGGGCGGGTACGCGTGACCCGCAGCGCATTGGTCTCGGCGTTGCCGGTACCGGAGTAAAGCGTTTCCCCGATCGTTGTTTGTACAAGGCGCGGCAGCGTAGCGTGGCGATGGTCGTCCTCTGGGTAGTGCGGCGCGCGATCTTGCTGTGTCGGACGTACGCGGGTTTCGGGGGGGGCGGGGGGGGCCGGGGGGGCGCGGGGGCGCCGCGGCCCGGCGGGGGGGGGGGGGGGGGCAGTGGGGGGGGGGGGGGGGGGGGGGGGACCCGCGGGC
>JAPPGX010000047.1:0-6010 GCA_028877265.1 Acidobacteriota bacterium | reverse complement strand
ACACGGGGGGGGGTTGGGGGGTCGTGTGGTTTGGGGGGGGGGCTTTTTGGTTGGGGGGCCCCGCGGGGGGGGCGGCCCCCGCGGGGGCCCCCCATGCCGGCCGGAGGCCGGCGCTCCGAGGCGGTGTGCGTTTCGCCTCGTTGCGCTCGGTGGTGCCGGTCTGAAGACCGGCGCTCCCCGCTTCCTACTGCCCCTGCGGGACGACCTCCAGGGTCAGCGGGTCGCGTTCGGGGAGGTGGGTGACGTCGCCGTTCAGGATGTCCGCCATGGCGGCGCGGCCCTCGGGGTCGCCGGGGCCGATGTCGTCCCAGATCCCGACGACGAGCATGACCATCTCGTCCGGCTGCAGGTACTTCTGCGCCGCCGCGATCACGTCCTCCGCGGTCACCGCCTCGATCTGCTCGCGCCAGCGGATCCAGTAGCCGTGGTCGCGGCCGAGGAACGCGTCGTTCGCGAAGATGCCCGCCCGGGCCCCCGCGCTCTCGAAGCGGCGCGGGAAGCTGTCCACCAGTGAGCGCTTCGCGAGGCCGAGTTCCTCCTCCGAGACCGCCTCGTCGCGCATCCGGCGGACTTCCTCCAGCGCGATGGCGGCGGCCAGCGCCACCGTCTCGCTCTTCGACTGGTAGCCCAGCGAATAGGCGCTCGGACCCAGCGGGTTGAACCCGAAGCGGCCGCCGGCGCCGTAGGCGAGCCCCTCGTCGGAACGGATGCGCTGCATCAGCCGCGAGGTGAAGCCGCTCGCGCCCAGGATGTGGTCCATGACCTGGATCGCCGCGCGCTCGGGGTTTGACCAGTCGTCCCAGCGGGGCGCCAGATTGCCGATCCGCACCTTGCCCTGCGGGATGTCCTTCTCGACGTGGTAGATGCCCGGCGCGGGAGCCTCGTTCTCGTGCGGCGGCGGCCAGGGAACGTCCGCCGCGTCGTCGGCCGCGGGCCAGGCCGCGAGCCGCTCCTCCAGCTCCGCCAGGATCTCCGCCGTGTCCACGTCGCCGGAGACCGACCAGACCATGTGCTCCGGCCGCCAGTGGCGGCGGTGGAAGTCCCGGAGGTCATCCGGGGTAATCGCGTCGAGGTGGGCCACGGTCATCTGCCGGCCGAGGTAGGTGTCCGGCCCGTAGAGCAGCCTGGACCACTCCCGCGACAGCAGGCTGTCGCCGTCGTCGTTCCGCTGCTTCAGGTCTTCCCGGACGTTCTCCTGCCGCACCGAGAACCGTTCCTCGTCGAACCGCGGCCGCATCAGCACGTCGAAGAAGAGGTCGAGACTCTCCTCGAACGCGGGAGTGATGGTGCGGAGCGAGGCGCGCGCCTCGGTGTCCCGCGACGACGTCGAGATCTGGGCGGCGAGGAACTCGATCCGCTCGTCCAGTTCATCGGGGGCGCGGTCCCCGGCGCCGCCCTCGCGCATCATCCGCGCGGTCAGCGACGAGAGCCCCACCCGGTCCGCGGGGTCGAGGAAGCTCCCGATCCGCAGCGTGACTCCCAGGCGGATCAGGGGCAGGGTGTGGTCCTCGACGATGACCACCGGAATGCCGCTGCCGAGCGTGTGGCGGTAGTCGCTACCGTCGGGGACCTCGAAGACGAAGTCGGGAAAGACCAGCTCTTCAGGCCGGTCGGGGATGTCCTGCGCGGCGGCGAACGAGCCGGCCGCGACCAGCGCGACAAGGAAGAAAACCGTGCGTCGGTTCATCGTGCGTCCTCCCCTTCCTCCGGAAGTTCGGCGATCCGCTCCCGGATCACCTGCTCCACGTACTGGAGCGCCCCCTGCATCTGCGGCGGCGCCTGTCCCATCATCTGGCCGAACTGGGCGAGCATGCCCTCGAGGGCGGCCCGGTCGGTGGACTCCCGGATCTGCCGGATCTGGGCCATGACCTGCTGCTGCACCGGCCCGGGCAGGTCCGCCAGCTCGGCCGGGACCTCCTCGGCGGCGGTGCCGGCCTTCCGGGTGTAGTGGGCGACCGCCCGGTTGGTGGGAACGAAGTACCTCGCGGCCACCCGCTTGATGTCTTCCTCGGTCACCGCGAGGGTCGCGTCCGCCCAGGTGTTGATGTACTCCCAGTCGCCGAGCGAGTCATAGACGAGGAGCTGGACCAGCAGGAAGAAGCCGCTGTCGAGCCGCTCCCAGGCCGCCGCCGAGACCTGGTTCTTGACCTTCTGGATCTCCTCGGGGGGAATCGGCTCCTCCAGGATCCGCCGGAGCTCGCGCTCGATGGCGGCCTCGAGAACCGCGGGCGTCGCATCGCCCTTCGCCTCGGCGGTGATTTCGATCAGCCCCGCCCACTTGCGGTTCTGCTGGAACGCCGCCGCCGAACTGGCGATCTCGTCCCCGAGCACCATGGTCTTGTAGAGCCGGCCGGTGCGCCCGTTCAGCAGGCCCGCGAGCACGTCGAGCGCGTACTGGTCCCGGTGCCGGAAGGGCACCGTGTGGAAGCGGATCGCAACCTGCGGCTGGCAGTCGCAGGAGGCGTCGAGGCGCTTCCCGGCGTTCGCCTCCATCTCCAGGGTGACGACGTCGGGGGCCTCGGCGCCCGGCGCGAGGCGCCCGAAGTACTTCTCGGCGAGCGCCTTCGCCTCGTCGAGGTCGAAGTTGCCGACGAGGGCCCCGGTGAGATTCCCCGGGGCGTAGTAGGTGTCGTAGAACTCCTCCGCCTGGGCCAGGGTGAAGACCCGCAGGTCCGACGGCCAGCCGATGACCGGCCACGAATAGGGGTGCGACTGCCAGAACATGGCCTCGAACGCCTCGTCGAACTCGCCGGTGGGGGTGGACTCGGTCCGGAGCCGCCGCTCCTCGTGGACCACGTCGCGCTCCGCGTAGAACTCGCGGAAGACGGGGCGCAGGAGGCGCTCGGATTCCATCCAGAACCAGAGTTCCAGCCGGTTCTGGGGCACGGTGATGAAGTAGACCGTCTGGTCGTGGGAGGTGAAGGCGTTCATCCCGGTGGCGCCCGCCTCGGTGTAGATCCGGTCGAACTCGTCCTTGACCATGAGCGTCCGCTGCTCTTCGACGAGGGCGTCGAACTCCTCCCGGAGCGCGACGAACTCCTCGGGAAGCTCCTCCTGACCGAATGGGTCGTCGATCTCGCCGAGCCGGGCCGCTTCGCGGCGGTCCCGGTAGATCGCCCGGATCTTCTCCTGGACGGCCTCCTGCTCCTCGATGATCGCCTGGTCCCGCTCGGCGTCGGTGGTGCCGACGGTGGGCGTGCCCTTGAACATCATGTGCTCGAAGAAGTGGCTCATCCCGGTGATCCCGGGGCGTTCGTTGGCGGAGCCGACGTGGGCCGCCCAGCCCGCGGACACGGTGGTCATTTCGGGGCGGACGACTGCCAGGAAGCGCATCCCGTTCGAGAGGGTGAACTCCTCCACGGGGACCGCGGCCTGTCCGAAGAGCGGGGCGGGGGTGGCCAGCGCCAGGGCGAGCGCGGCGAGCCGGAGAATCGGAACTTTCATGGGCGGAAGGTCGTTGGTGGGAGCGGAAAGCGCACCCGGATCAGGTGGTTGGCGACTGTTACGATACTTCGCTCGCCCGGGTTCTCCGGGCGCAGGGGAATCGAATGAATCTGAGGTCTTGGAACCCCGAGCGCGCGCGCCATTCCCGAAAAGGCATGCCGGCGGCGCTCCTTCCGGCGCTGGCGCTCGCCCTGCCGATCACTGCCAGCTCCGCGGCCGCCGAGAGCGCCGCGATCCGCGCCCGTCAGGGCATGGTGGTCTCGCAGAGCGCGATCGCTTCCGAGGTGGGCGCCCAGGTTCTGCGCGACGGCGGGAACGCGGTGGACGCCGCGGTGGCGACCGCCTTCGCGCTGGCGGTGACCCATCCCACCGCCGGCAACATCGGGGGCGGCGGGTTCCTGGTCTGGCGGCCCGCGAGCGGGGAGCCGCTCGCCTACGACTTCCGCGAGAAGGCCCCCGCGGCGGCGCATCCCGAGATGTGGCTCGACGACAACGGGGAGTACAGCTTCCAGATCCATCACCTGAGCCACAAGGCGGTGGGGGTCCCGGGAACGGTGGCCGGCCTCCGCCTCGCCTGGGAGGAACAGGGCTCGATGCCCTGGGAGAGCCTCGTGCGGCCGGCGGTGGAGCTGGCCCGCGACGGCTTCCGGATCTCGCACGGACTCGCCGGATCGCTCGCGCGGGTGCTCGAGCGGATGGCGCCCTATCCCGCCTCGGTGGCGCAGTTCTCGAAGGAAGGGACGCCGTACGCACCCGGCGAGATCCTCCGCCAGCCCGACCTGGCGGCCAGCCTCGACCGGATCCTGGAGAACGGGTCGGCCGGGTTCTACGAGGGCGAGACCGCGGAACTCCTGGCGGCCGAGATGGCGGCGAACGGCGGACTCATCACCCTCGAGGACCTGAAGAATTACCGGGCGGTGGTCCGGGAGCCGATCCGGGGCGAATACCGCGGCTACGAGATCCTCTCGATGCCGCCGCCGAGTTCCGGCGGGACCGCGATGGTCCAGATGCTGAACATCCTCGAGGGCTACGACATCGCCGGGAACGGCTTCGGGTCGGCGGCGAACATGCACGTGATGGCGGAGGCCATGCGGCGCGCCTATGCGGACCGCGCGCTCCACCTCGGCGATCCGGACTTCAACCCCGGAATCCCCATCGCCCGGCTGACCTCGAAGGACTACGCCGAGGATCTCAGGGCCACGATCGACGAGGAGCGGGCGTCCGTCTCGTCGCCTGAGAGCTTCGAGTGGACCACCGAGAGCAGCGAGACGACGCACTTCTCGGTGGTGGACAAGGACCGGAACGCGGTGTCCCTCACCTACACGCTGGAGTTCGGCTACGGCTCGGGGATCGTGGTGCCCGGGGCCGGCTTCCTGCTGAACAACGAGATGGGCGACTTCAACGGGGCGCCGGGGCTCACCAACGAGCGGGGCCTGATCGGCACCGACCCGAACCTCGCGGAGCCGAACAAGCGGATGCTGTCCAGCATGAGCCCGACGATCGTGGCGAAGGACGGCGCACTCTTCATGGTCACCGGCACGCCGGGGGGGCGGACCATCATCAACACGGTGATGCAGACCATCCTCAACGTGGTGGACCACGGCATGAACGCCCAAGAAGCGGTGGACGCCGGGCGGATGCACCACCAGTGGCTCCCGGACCAGATCCGCTACGAAAAGCAGATGTTCTCGCCGGACACGCTCTCCATCCTGGAGTCCTACGGCCACCGGCTGAGCGAGACCGAGGCGCAGGGCGCCGCCGAGGTGATCGTCGTCCTTCGTGACGAGGGCGTCCTCGAGGGCGGGGTGGACCAGCGCCGCGCCGACGGCGGGGCCGCGGTCCACGACGAGGATCCGTCGGAAAACTGACCCCCGGAACCGGGAAGGAGGAACAGCGATGTCCTCAACAAGGCGCTTCGCGGCGGTGTTGCTCGCCGCCGCACTGATTCCGGCCGCCGGCGCGGCCCAGGAACCCGACTTCTCCGGGGTCTACAACTTCGTCGAGATCTCCGACCGGCTCTCGACCTCCGGCCAGATCTCCCTCGACGACATCGGGTCGGTGGACGCCGCCGGCTTCGACGTGGTGGTGAACCTCGCGCCCGCCCGCTGGGAGCGGAACTTCGAGGAGGGCTTCCGGGTGACCCAGGCGGGGATGACCTATATCCAGATCCCGGTGGACTGGCAGGACCCCTCGCTCCGGGACCTCGAGCTCTTCTTCGACGTGATGGAGGCGAACGAGGACCGGAACGTCTACGTCCACTGCTTCGCCAACATGCGGGTCTCGGTCTTCGTCTACCTCTACCGGACGCTGAGGAAGGGGATGTCCGAGGAGGAGGCCTGGCAGGACGTCCTCAAGGTCTGGGACCCGGAGAACAACCCGTCCACTCCCCAGTGGCCGGCTTTCATCACCGCGGCAAGGGACAAGTTCGGCGGCTAGCGCACCGGCTTGGAACGCCGGCTTCAGCCGGCACGGCGGGGGCGCGCCCCCCCCCCCCCGCGGGCGCAGACCCCCCCCCCCCGAGGGGGGCGGGGGGGGGGGGGGGCGCGCGGGGGCCCGCGGCCCCGGC
>JAPPGX010000007.1 GCA_028877265.1 Acidobacteriota bacterium | reverse complement strand
CGACGCGTTACCAGTACCAACCCCTTCTCATACACCCACGACCGAACGCTTACCCTCGGTGTAACCGTTCGGTCGTGGGTGTATAGCGGACCGACAACGGAGTGGACCGACAGCTGAACCTGCGTAGCGGAGGGAGGTAGCGCGGACGATCGGAAGTGGGCAGAGCCGACCGTCCCAACAAGGCGTCCAACGTGGGATCGCTGTTCAAGTCGTTGCGGTGCAAGGTTTTGATGACCGTCCGAGAGGTGGAGGAAGCGACCCGTGGGGCGACGAGCGTGCCGGGCCTGCCGGCCGAGTCGGTCACTTTGCGCCGGTTTCTCCGGACGCCGACAGCGCGTCCGGCTCGGCCAGCTTCGTGTCCATACACCCACGACCGAACGCTTACCCCTCGGTGGTCCCGTACAGGCCCAAAACTCGCCACAGAATCCCGTCCGCGCGGGGGGCCTCGGCGGGGGCCAGCGGAGCGGATCGGTTCCCATAAATGCAAGGCAGTCAATGAGTTACGGATTCGACGATGGCAGACCCCCTTTCACGCTTTCCCCCGAAAACGCGGACAGCGAACCCGAGGTTCGCTGTCTTGTCTCTTGCTCGGTCAGGTGGGACAACGGCTTGGAACGCCGACCCCTGGTCGGCATGCGGCCCGCAGGGCCGCAGAGCGCACTTACCTAGTCCGGGATCTGGTTCGCCGCGTGGTACGAACTCCGTACCAGCGGCCCCGCCTCCACATGCCGGAGCCCCATCGCCTTCCCCCGCTCGGCGACCGCCCGGAACTCGTCCGGCGGCACGAACCGCTCGACGGGCAGGTGCGCCGGAGTGGGCTGCAGGTATTGGCCGGCGGTGAGGATGTCCACCGAATTCCGGACCAGGTCTTCCATGAGCGCGTCCAGCTCTTCGGCAGTCTCCCCGAGTCCGAGCATCACTCCGGTCTTGGTCAGCGCCCCGGGCCGCAGTTCCTTGGCGCGCCGCAGCAGATCGAGCGAGCGCTGGTACCGCGCTCCGGGCCGGACCGCCTTGTAGAGCCGCGGCACCGTTTCCACGTTGTGGTTGAGGATCTCGGGATCCTCCTCCATCACGATGGCGAGCGCCGCCCAGTCTCCCTGGAAGTCCGGGATCAGCACCTCGACGGTGGTGTCCGGACAGCGCCGCCGGACGGCGCGGATGGTCTCCGCGAAGATGCCGGCGCCCCCGTCCGCCAGGTCGTCGCGGTTCACCGAAGTGATCACCGCGTGCCGGAGATCCATGAGTTCGACGGCATCGGCGACCCGTTCCGGTTCTTCGAGATCGAGGCCCGTCGGGCGCCCCGTGGTCACCGCGCAGAACCGGCAGGCCCGGGTGCAGATGTCACCCAGGATCATGAAGGTGGCCGTGCCCTGGCCCCAGCACTCCGCAACATTGGGGCAGCGAGCTTCCTCGCACACCGTGTGGAGGTTCTTCTCGCGGAGGAGGCTCCGGAGCCGTCCCCAGGTGGGGCCGGACGGGACCCGCACCCTGAGCCAGTCCGGCCGCGGACGGCGGGCGGACCGGGATGCGATGTCGGGAAGGGGACCCGCTCCCGAGCCGATCACGGGAAGGGGGACCGCGCTCAAGGCTTGATGTCGCCCTCGGGCCAGTCCTCGAGGCGGGATTTCACGGCGGCCATGAACTGGTCCGCGACCGCGCCGTCGATGAGGCGGTGGTCGAAGGACAGGGCGAGGAACACCATCGACCGCACCGCGATGGCGTCGCCGTCCACCACCACCGGCCGCTTGTGGACTCCGCCGACGCCGAGGATCGCGACCTGCGGCTGGGCGATGATGGGGGTGCCGAAGAGCGCCCCGAAGGGACCGGGATTCGTGATCGTGAAGGTGCCGCCCTGGACTTCCTCCGGCGTCAGCGCGCCGGTCCGGGAACGCTGGGCCAGGTCGGTGATTCCGCGGGCCAGCCCCATGAAGTTCCTTTCGTCCGCGCGCTGGAGAACCGGCACGATGAGCCCGTCGGGCAGGGCGACGGCGACGCCGAGGTTGACGTTCCGGTGGTACACGACGTGGTCCTCGCCGAGGGAGGCGTTGAGCACCGGGAACTCTCCGAGCGCGTCGATCGCCGCCTGGGCGAAGAAGGGCATCAGGGTGAGCCGGACGCCGGCCCGCTCCTCGAAAGCCGGTCCGTTGGCGGCCCGGACGGCGACCACCCGGGACATGTCCACCTCGAACACCGTGGTGACGTGCGCCGAGGTCCGGCGGGAACGCACCATGTGATCGGCAATGGAGCGCCGCATGTGGGTCAGGGGTTCGCTCCGGTCTCCGTCCATGCTCACGAGGGCCGCCGGGGGCGGTTCGGGCGCCGGCGCGGGGACTGCCGGGACTTCGTCCGCGGTCTGCGGAGCGGTGGGAGCCGGCGGCGCTTCGACCGCTTCCGGTTCGGGAGCTGACGGCGCCGTCTCGCGGCTCTCCAGGAACGCGAGCATGTCCTGCTTGCTGACTCGGCCGCCCTCGCCGGTCCCCGGGACGTCCGCGAGGTCCACCCCGTGTTCCCGCGCCATGCGCCGCACGAGCGGCGAGCTGCGGGGCTGGCGCCGGACCGGCTCGGAAGGAGCCTCGCCTCCGTCGACGGACGGAGCCGGCGTCGCGGCAACCGTCTCGGCCGGAACGCCATTCGTTTCCGAGGCGCCGCCCGGGGCCGCCACGTCGTCGGCTGGCGGCGCCTCTTCGGTTGCTTCACCGGGCGCCCAGGCCTCCCCTTCCGCGGCGATCCTCCCGACCACGGTGTTCACCGTGACCGTTTCCCCCTCGGGGACCAGGATCTCCACGAGCCGCCCGGTCAGGGCGGCGGGCACTTCGGTATCCACCTTGTCGGTGGCGATGTCGAAGAGGGGGTCATCCCGTTCGACGGTGTCACCGACGGCGACCCGCCACTTGGTGATCGTCCCCTCGGTGATGCTCTCCCCCATCTGGGGCATGATGATGTCGCTGGGCACGAGCGGGGAATTCTATTGTGGCGTGACGGCGCCGCCGGCCTGGAACGCCGGCTTCAGCCGGCACCCGCTGCCGCGGAGCGCAGCGGAACGGCCAATCTCCGGGTTGCCGGATGTTCCGGACGGTGGCCCATCTCCACGGATGAGGTCCGCGCCGCCGCCCGCTGGCGGCGGGCTGTGCCGGCTGAAGCCGGCGTTCCAAGCCGTACGGACGTCGCCTCAGTACCGCACCAGGCGGAGCGCGGTCTCCACCACCCGGGTCGCGTTCGGGAGCACCGCGTCCTCGAGTTCGGCGGCGTAGGGCACCGGAGTGTCGGCGGCCGCGACCCGCGCCACCGGGGCGTCCAGGTCGCCGAAGAGGTGCTCCGCCGCGAGCGCCGCGATCTCGCCACCGAATCCGCCGGTGAGGTTGTCCTCGTGGACCACCAGCAGCCGGCTGGTGCGGCGGACGGAATCGAAGAGCGCCTCCCGGTCGAACGGAACCAGGCAGCGCAGATCGATCACCTCGGCTTCCACCCCTTCGGCGGCGAGCCTCTCCGCGGCTTCGAGCGCCACCCAGACGGCGGCCCCGTAGGCCGCGATGGTGAGCGCGCCCCCGGCCCGCCGGACCGCGGCCTTCCCGAGGGGAACCACCTCCGGGGCGCTCTCGAACTCCCCGTCCGGGACCTTCAGGCTCCGGTAGAGGCGTTTGTGCTCCAGGAAGAGCACCGGATCGTCGTCGCGGATGGCGGCGCGCAGCAGGCCGGCGGCATCCGGCGCCGTCGCGGGGACCGCGACCTTGATTCCCGGCGTGTGCGCGAAGTGCGCTTCCGGATTCTGGGAATGGAAGGGTCCGGCGCGGACTCCGGCGCCCGAGGGTCCGCGGAGCACCAGGGGAACCGCCGCGCCCGCGCGGTAGCGGCTCTTGGCGGCGAAGTTCGTGACCATGTTGAAGGCGCTCGCGATGAAGTCCATGAACTGGAACTCCACCACCGGACGGAGGCCGGCAAGCGCCGCCCCCACCGCCATCCCGGTGAATCCCTCCTCGCTGATCGGGGTATCCATGACCCGGTCCGGGCCGAAGTCGTCAAGGAACCCGTCGGTCAGGCGGAACGCGCCCCCGTAGATGCCGATGTCCTCACCGAGCAGGATCACGCGCGAGTCACGCTCCATCTCCGAACGAAGGGCCCGGCGAATGGCCTCGAAGTAGGTGACCGGCACGGCGTTCAACAGGCGGCGACGGAAGTGGCGTGGACGCCGACCCCGGCCGGCAGGTCCTCCGGCGCCGGAACGAGCCGTCGGCCCAGGATCTCCGCGAACGCGTCCGCCAGCCGGTCGGCGACCGCGTCCAGCGGCACGGCGCGCCCGGTCTCCGCCGCGAGCGAGGTGGCCTCCGAGTCCCGGATGCCGCACGCCACGATGTGGGAGAACCAGCCCAGATCGGTGGTCACGTTGAACGCCAGCCCGTGAGACGCCACCCAGCGGGAGACGCGCACCCCGATGGAGGCCAGTTTGCGGGGAGTTCCACCCGCGCCGCACCACACGCCGGTCAATCCATGGCGGCGGGTGGCCGCCGTGCCGAATCCCGCCGCCGTGTCGATGGCGGCCGCCTCGAGCGCCCGCAGATAGGCGTGGACGTCCTTTCGCCAACCGCCCAGATGCACGATCGGATAGGCGACCAGTTGGCCGGGGCCGTGAAACGTCACGTCCCCGCCGCGATCCGTCTCGACGACCTCGGCGCCGCGGCCGGCGAGCGCTTCCGGCGGCTCCAGCAGGTTCTCGCGGTGGGCGCTCTTTCCGAGCGTGAAGACCGGCGGGTGCTCGGTGAGCAGGAGGACATCGGGAATCTCGTCCCGCTGGCGGCGCTCCACCAGATCCCGCTGGAAGTCCCAGGCGGCCCGATAGGCGAGCGGCCGGAGATCGAGCCGCCAGAGCGGCGGCGGCGCGGTTCCGGCGCGGGTGCTCACCGGCCCCTAGGCGTGGAGCGGGGCGCCGGAGGCGGCGAGCGCCGCCTCGGCCACCGCTTCGGAGAGCGTGGGGTGAGGATGGACGCTTCGCGCGAGCGATTCCAGGGTCGCCTCGTGGTCGAGCGCCACCACCGCTTCCGCGATCAGGTCGGTGGCGTGCGGACCGACGATGTGGACGCCGAGCACCTCGCCGTAGCCGGCCTCCGCCACCACCTTCACGAAACCGGTCGGATCTCCCAGGATGTTCGCCTTGCTGTTCGCGGCGAAGGGGAACCGGCCCACCCGGAGTTCGTGGCCGGCGGCCGCGGCTGCCTCCTCGGTCAGCCCCACCGAACCCACTTCCGGCACGCAGTAGGTGGCCGCCGGCATTCGGTCGCGGCGCAGCGGCGGGACCTCCCGGCCGGCGATGGCCGCCACCGCCACGTCAGCCTCGGCGGACGCCACGTGCGCGAGTTGCGCGGTCCCGACCACGTCGCCGATCGCGAAGACCCCCGGCGCCCCGGTTCGGCAGCGCCCGTCCACGGGGATGAAGCCGCCTTTCTCGAGTTCGATGCCGACGGTCTCGAGGCCGATGTCCGTCGTGCGCGGCGCCCGCCCCACCGCCACCAGCAACCGGTCGTACTCGGCGGTCCGGGTTTCCTCCCCTGCCTGGTAACGGACCTGGACGCCCGTCTCCACGACCTCGGCGGCCTCTACCCGGGCTTCGGTCCGCACCCGGATCCTGCGCTTCCGGAACGCCTTGCCCACGACTTCGGAGACTTCGGCGTCTTCGAGGGGGAGGACCCGGGGCAGCACCTCGAAGAGCTCCACCTCGGACCCGTAGCTGCGGAACATGGACGCGAACTCGGCGCCTACCGCGCCGGCGCCGATGATGCCGAGCCGGGCGGGAAGCTCATCGAGGGAGAACATCTCCGCGTTGGTCACGATCCGGTCGCCATCGAGCGGCAGGAAAGGCAGCGTCCGGGCCCCGGAACCGGTGGCGATGATGACGTTCCGGGCCTCGATGAGCCTCTCCCCGGACCCGTCCGGGGCCGTAACCTCGACGCGGCCCGGGCCGGCCAACCGCCCGAAGCCGTGAAAGGCGGGCACCCCGCCCCGCTTCAGGAGCAGCGACACCCCGCCGGCGAGCTTGGCGATCACCCGGCGGCTGCGACGCTTGAGTCCGTCCCAGTCGAGGTCCGGCGCGCCCACCTCGATTCCGATCTTCTTCGCCGCCCGGATTTCGTCCAACAGCGCTGCGGTATGCAGAAAGACCTTGCTGGGAATGCAGCCGACGTGCAGACACGTTCCGCCGAAGCGCGCGTCCTTTTCGACGATCGCCGTCCGGAGCCCGGCGGCCTGCGCCTTGAGGGCGGCCACGTAGCCTCCGGGACCGCTCCCGATCACGACGACGTCGAACGCTTCACTGGTGCTCTGATTCATGAATTGCTTCCGGACGGGAACCGGAATGTTACGCGTCGGCGCGCCATGCGGGTGGTAAGATGGCGGGTTAGGTGATATACGGCCCCGTTGGGCAGCTTCGGCTGCCGGCTGCATTTCGTTCCCCGGTCTGGCCGGGCGTCGCCGCTGCCTGCTGCGGCGCCGGGGAGATCGGGCACTTCCGTCGGGCAAAGGGAATCTCGTGAGCGATTCCGAGGCCACCGCGCCCGCCACGCAGACCGAGAGTCCCCGGCGGCGGACGCGGACAGCCGCCGAGTCCTTCCACGCGCGGCGCCGCGGCGCGGTGGAGACCAAACCTCCGGCCAGCGGGCCCGACCCGGTCCCCGAGTTCGAGCCGGTGGTGCTGGGCGAGTCTGAACCGGCCGACAGCGGCTACGGACGTGAACGGATGTCGCTCCGCCGGCGCCTGCAGAAGGAACTCGACACCGCTCCCCTGGCGGGACAGACCGGGCTCCGGCTGGATTACGCGGACAACGGCGTCTCGCGGATCCATCTTCCGGGCGAGACCCGGAACACCGAGCCGGGGCCGCTCGAGGGAGGAATCATCGGCACGCTCTGCGTCGCCGCGGGCCACCTTGCCGCCGCCTCGGTCGCGCCCGGGGTCGGAATCCGCCTCGTGGAGTACAAGGTCAACATTCTGGGAGTCGTCCAGGGCGACCTGCTGGCTATCGGCGAAGTCGTCCGCAAGGGCCGGACGCTGGTCTCCTGCCGCGTCGAGGTCGTGGAAGACAACGACCGCGTGGTCGCGGCGGGTCTCGCGACCTATCTGCTGCAGCAGGCGTAGGGGGGTCGGAGCGCCGGCCTCCGGCCGGCATCGCCGAGCGCAGCGAGGCGAAACTGCGTGTTCCGATCCCGGATTGGGCTTGCGCCGTCCGTCACGACAGCGGCGCATGTTTCGCGGCCTTTGGCCGCGATGCCGGCCAGAGGCCGGCGCTCCGAGCGGCGCCATCAGCGCAGGTTTCGCGCTACCGCGCGATGCCGGCCGGAGGCCGGCGCTCCGAACCTACCTCCACCAGGTGTCCTGCGGGACGACCGGGGTGCGGCGCTTGTGCTCGGTGGCGCGGTGCAACGCGTCGATCCGGTCCGCGACCTCCGAGGGCACCGGCAGCCCCTCGAGGTAGTCGTCGATCGCCTGATAGCTGATCCCCAGCGCCTCCTCGTCCGGCAGCCCGGGGCGCAGGTCCTCGAGGTCGGCGGTCGGCGCCTTGGCGACGATCGCCTCCGGCGCGCCGAGATGGGCCGCCAGGCGGCGCACCTGGCGCTTGCTGAGCCCGAAGAGCGGGCACACGTCCACCCCGCCGTCGCCGAACTTGGTGAAAAAGCCGACGAGCGCCTCCGCGGAGTGGTCCGTCCCCACCACGAGCCCACCCTCGAGGTTCGCGAGGTGGTATTGCACCGCCATCCGCACCCGGGCCTTCGTGTTACCCCGCGCGACATCGCGGGCGGTTTCGGAACCCGCCTCCAGACGGTCCCCGGGGAGTGACGCTTCAAGCGCCCTGACCGCCCCGGCAATGTTCACCGTGACCACTTCCGTTGGCTCGATCCACGCCACGACGCGCTCGGCGTCGGCGGCGTCGCGCTGGCTGCCGTAGGGGAGCCGTACCGCGACGAAGCGGTACGCCCCGCCGTCGCGATTCGCCGCGGCGACGGCCAGCGAAGCGAGCCGTCCGGTGAGCGCCGAATCCACCCCGCCGGATACCGCAAGCCAGAGACTCCGCTGCCGGCTGGCCACCAGGTACGCCCGCAGGAAGGCCACCCGGTCCCGCACCTCGATCTCCGGATCGATCCGCGGGGAAACGCCGAGACCCCTCCTGAGGCCGGCGGGGGCGACGCGGTCGTTCACCCCGCGAATTATGGGACTTGCGGCGCCCGAACACCGGCAAACCCCGAACGGGAAGCCGAATCGCAATTCAGGTTATTGGAGAAAAGTTCCGACAATTCCGTGAAGGAATCGAATTTCTACCTGTTTTCAATGAGTTATGTCATCTCTCCAGAAACCGGTCGCTGGTGCGGGACTTGCGGTTCGATCTCGGTTCGGTTGTCCCATAGAGTCCCGAGCCAAATCGTCTCTCGTCAAGGAGGGCCTTGCCCATGAAACGACATCTGCTGCGATCGCTGACGGTCGCCGCACTGCTCCTGATTCCGGCGTCGCTCGCGGCGCAGATCACCGCGGGGCGGCTCGACGGCGCCGCCCAGGACGAACAGGGGCTCGTTCTTCCGGGGGTCACCGTCACCCTCGAGTCGGACGCCCTGCTCGGCAGCCGCGTCGCGGTCACCGACGTCGACGGTTCGTTCCGATTCCAGGGGCTGCCGGCGGGCAGCTACACCATGACCTTTGAGCTGGGCGGGTTCGCCACCGTGGTCCGGGAGGACATCACCGTCATCACGGGACAGACGTTCACGGTGAACCAGACGCTCTCCGTGGCCGCGGTCGCCGAGACGGTGACCGTCACCGGCGAATCCCCGGTGGTGGACGTGAAGTCCAGCCGCTTCGGCGGGACGTTCGACGACACCGCCATCCTGGAGGTGCCGAACTCCACCGATCCGCACGCCATGCTGGCGCTCACCCCGGGCATCCGGATGCGCGGCTTCGACGTGGCGGGCTCCCACAAGGCCCAGCAGTCCGGTTTCGACGCCTTCGGGCTCCGCAACCAGAACCGCATCGTCATCGACGGCGTGGACTCCAACTTCAGCACCGGCGGTTTCGGCTTCTACATGGACAGCCTGACCGTGAACCAGTTCAACATCTCGAACGCCGGCGCCGACGTGGAAAACGCCTGGGCGGGCAACACGATCGTGATGGACATCAAGACCGGCGGTAACGACCTCTCCGCGCTGCTCTACGCGGACTACCTCGGGGAGAGCTTCGTGGGCGACAACCTGACCTCCGAACTCGAGAACCGGGGGGCCGGAACGAACCACATGCTCACCTACTGGGAGGCGCACGCCGACGTGGGCGGACCGTTGCTGAGCGACCGGGCCTGGTTCTTCCTCGCTTACAACAACAACCTGACCCACCGGGCGATCTCCGGCCTCGATCCGGAAGTCATCAAGGAGGAGGCCATCCTCCGGAACTACTACACGAAGGTCAACTTCGCACTTTCCGAGAAGGACGAACTGATCGGCTACAGCCAGTGGGGCCTCAAGAACCGGCCCAACCGCGGCATCAACGCCCTCAACTCCCCCGACGTCCGGCTCGCGCAGGACTCGTGGACCTGGGTCCACAAGGCCGAGTGGCAGCGCGTCTGGTCGGACCGGGCCTTCTCGAACGTGAAGGCGATGCACTACGGAGTCACCTGGCCGATGGTGCCGGCGGTGGAGCCGGACACCCACCCGCCCCGGGTCGATCTCGACACCTCGCGGCGCACCGGAGCGGGGGTCTGGCCGTTCACCTACGACAAGCAGCGTCCCCAGTTCGTCGGCATCCTGAACTACTACGTCCCCGACGCCGGCGGCAGCCACGACCTCAAGTTCGGCGTGGACTACATGGAGGACTCGCGGCTCTTCTTCTCGAACAACGCCTCGGGTTCGATCCAGTACCGGGACCGTCCGGCGGGCATCTCCGAGATCCTCTTCGTGAACACGCCGACGGCCGTGTCCGACACCCGGGACGCCAACCTGCACTTCTTCGCGCAGGACACCTGGCAGCTCAACCCGCGGCTGACGATCACCGCCGGGATGCGGGTCGCGCACCAGTACGGGTGGTACAACGGGGCGGACCTCGCGCCGGACTATCCCGAGTTCTTCCTGAGCGGGGTGTCCATCCAGGAGAAGGACATCTTCACCTGGACCGACTTCTATCCCCGCTTCGCCGTGACCTACGACCTGACGGGTGAGGGACGAACGGTGGTCAAGGCCTCGGTGAGCCGCTACACCCACAACGTGGGCCCGGACGGCTTCGTGGCCGCGAACCCGGCGTCCCGCCAGCAGGTCATCTTCCAGTTCCTCGATCCCAACGGGAACGGCACCTACGACGGCCAGCACGAACTCGGCGATCTGCTGAGCCAGTCGTCCGGAACCGGTCTTCCGGTCGGTCGCGTCGAGGGCGGGGTACCGGTGGACTTCTCCAAGAAGCGCTACTACGACGAAGTCACCGCCTCGATCGAGAGCGAGATCATGCCGGAGACCAACCTGCGCGTCTCGTTCGTGCGGAAGATGGACCGGAACGTCTTCGACACCTACCGGGTGGATCTCCTCGACGCGCTGCTCAACAACGCCATCCTCTGCGGCGACGACATCTTCCCCTGCCCGGTCAACCCGATCAACGGACAGCTGGTCACCACGTTGTCCCGGCCGCCCGCGGGCACCGGCACCGCCAACGAGGTCAAGACCGGCCCGGCAGGACTCGATGCCAACGAGTACGACAACATCGAGATGGGGCTGAGCCGGCGGTTCCGCAGCGGGCTCTTCCTCCAGGGCAGCTTCCACTACCAGTGGCGCAACGAGCTCGTCTGCTGCGGCAGCAGCGGGAGCGCCGACACCCAGGCCGACCCGTGGACGCTCGGCATCCAGGGCAGCGGACTCAACTGGAACTCGGCGGTGAGCACCAAGCAGCAGCACACCAACTGGAACCTGAAGGCCATCGGCCGCTACCAGATCCCGAACATCGGGGCCGCGATCTCCTTCCAGTACCGCGCGCAGAGCGGCTGGGCCTACGCGCCGATCCTTCCGGTCGTGATTCCCGGGGGAGCCGGGACCAACCAGGTGCCGCTGTCCGACATGACGGAGCGCTCCGACGATGTGTTGATCCTCGACATCCGCGCCGAGAAGGACCTGTCGTTCTGGGATCGCGACAAGCTGTCGATCTTCTTCGACGCGTACAACGTCACGAACTCCAACCCGGTCCTGAACCAGATCATCCGCGCCGGTTCCGCGTACAACCGGGTGATCGGCTTCCTGGAGCCGCGCACCTTCAAGGTCGGCGCGCGCTACCAGTTCTGATCAGCACCGTGTGATGCGGCGGTGGGGCCTTCGGGCCCCGCCGCCCTGGGAGCGCCGGTGTTCACACCGGCACCGCCCGCCCCAGGCGGGCGAACTCTGCCGCCTCCCAGGAACGGGTAGCGCACCCTCGCGGCCCCAGGGGGCCGCGGTGCCCGCCGGGAGGCCGGCGGGGCCCCACCCCCAACCAACAACCGCGCGCCCGGGAGCGCCCGGTATACCGGTAGAGGTGGTAGG
>JAPPGX010000070.1 GCA_028877265.1 Acidobacteriota bacterium | reverse complement strand
CCCCCCCCCCCCCCCCCCCCCCCCCCCCCCCCCCCCCCCCCCCCCCCACGGCGCAGCCGTACCTGCCCTCACGGCACCGTTGGGACCCGGCCGAGCCTCAGCGGTTCGCGCGGTCCGCGAGCGGGCTCGGGTAGAGCTCCAGGAGCCCCGGTTCCGCCATCAGCGCCTCAATCGCGTCCATTTCCATCGGCACGAACTCGGAGAGGTTCTCGGCGCCCTCCTCGGTGATCAGGATCACGTCCTCGAGGCGGATGTAGATCCGGTCCTCGGGCACCCGAAACTGGGGCTCGATGGTGAACACCATCCCCGGGGTCAGCGTGCCGTCGGCGTCTCCCACGTCGTGGACCGCCATCCCCACGCCGTGCCCCATCGAGCTGCGTCCCGAAGCGCGGCGCCGGTAGGCGGCGACGAACGCTTCCGCGGCGGGCCGGTAGTGAGGCTTCGTGAACGGCCAGGTCTGCGCCAATTCCTCCATCCGGGTGGCCGCCTCTCCCATGATGGTGGCCACATCTCCCGGCCGGATGGCGTCCAGGATCGCCTCGTAGCACGCGAGGTAGAACCCGTAGAGGTCGCGCTGCCATTCGCTGAAGACGCCGTTCACCGGCCACATCCGGGTGACGTCGCTCGTGTAGTAGCCGATGTCCGGGGCGTAGTCCATGAGGATCAGTTGCCCGTCTTCGAGCCGGCTCGCCCCGCGGTGGTAGTGCGGGTACCAAGCATTGGTCCCGGTCGCCACCAGCGAGTAGTAGGCCTCCGACTGGGCGCCGTCCCGGAAGAAGATGAACTTCCCGACGGCGTCGAGTTCGTGCTCGTAGATCCCGGGACGGGTCGAGCGCATCGCCTCCATGAGCGTCAGGCCGGAGAGGTCGGTCGCCTTGCGGATGAGGGCGACCTCCCGTTCGCTCTTGACGAGGCGCATCCGGTCGAGCACCGGCGACAGGTCCTCGATCTCCAGCTTGGGGAAGCGGTCCCGGAGCCGGGCGGCGAAGTTGGCCTCGCGGGACGGCCGCCCGTCCCACGGGTCGTTCGCGATGTCGGAGTTGCCCCGGGTGGCGAGGTCGCGGCTCATGGCGGCGAGTTCGGCGGGGCTGAGCGGGGTGTGGAGGGTCGGGGGGCGATTGCCCCAGGCCATCCGGGCGAGGTCGTCGCTCAGCCTCCAGGTTCCGAACACGTCGTCCACCCCGGTGAGTTCCCGGGCCAGGTCCGCGTCTTCCGCGGTCAGCAGACGCCCCTCGGAGCCTTCCCGCCGGGCGTTCTGGTGCGGCAGGTAGAGCACGGAGCGGCGGGAGGCGCCATCGAGCAGCAGGTAGGCGTGCGGCGTTTCGACCCCCGTCAGGTAGTAGAAGGAGTTCGTCTGCCGGAAACGCACGTAAGCGAGGGGGGAGCCGGCTCCCTGGAGGACCGCCACCCCTCCCGGTCCGACCGCGTCCAGCACGGCTTCGCGGCGGGTCTGGAACTCTTCCGCCGGGAAGTCCTCGGTGAAGATCGGGGCGTCCTGGGCCAGGGTGGTCGAGGCGAACAGGCAGCAGAGCAGGGTGAAGACACGGCGGAAACGGGTGGCGGTTGGGATCATGGTCGGCGGGTCTCCCGGGCGGTACGGAGGGCGGACCGCCGATAGTAGTGGCGCGTTACCGTTCCCATCGAAAGCGAGTGAACATGAGAGTGGAATCTGGAGACTCGGGGCTGCTTGCCCAACCCGGCGTGCTGGCCGAAATCCCGTCCCACGCGCGCTATCTGACCTTTCGGAGGTGTGCGTCATCGCCCGGCCCGCGCGACGCGCTGGAGCGTCTCGCCGATCCGCATCCCGGGCTGCCGCTCGTCTTCGGCCTGGGCGCGTCCCTGGTGCGCGAGCTGGGCGCCGAGGTCCCGGGGCTGCGCGACTTCCCCGCCTTCAGCGGGCCGGGGTTCACGGTCCCCTCCACTCCCGCGGCGATCTGGGTCTGGCTGCGGTCGGAGGAGCGCGGCGAGTTGGTGCACGAGACCCGCCGGGTCGAGAAGGCGCTCTCGGGCGTCTTCGCGCTGGACTCGGTGGTGGACGCCTTTCGCTACCGGTCCGGCCTTGACCTCACGGGATATGAGGACGGGACCGAGAACCCGAAGGGGGACGCGGCGGCGGAAGCGGCCGTCGTTTCCGGCGGCGGCCCCGGTCTCGACGGGTCTTCATTCGCGGCGGTGCAGCAGTGGGTCCACGACCTCGACCGCTTCGAGTCTTTTTCGTCCCGGACGCAGGACCACATCATCGGGCGCCGCAAGGGCGACAATGTGGAACTCAAGGATGGGCCCGACGCGGCCCACGTACAACGCACCGAACAGGAAGCTCCCGACCCGCCCGTCTTTTTGCTCCGCCGCTCCATGCCGTGGGCCGACGCGCGGCGGGCGGGTCTCGTGTTCGCCGCCTTCGGCCGCAGTCTGGACGCTTTCGAGTACCACCTGACCCGGATGACGGGGGCTGCGGACCGCATCGCGGATCACCTGTTCCGGTTCACGAGGCCCGTCACCGGGGCGTACTACTGGTGCCCTCCTATCCGCGCCGGACGCGCCGACCTGAGCCTCCTCGGCTGAGTTCCCGAGCGGCCGCGGCGGGCCGAGGGATTACCGTACGCCGCGCGGACCCTCCATGCTGACCCGTCGCCTCGTCGCCGAGTTCCTCGGCACCGCCGGCCTGCTCGCGGTGATCATCGGCGCCGGCATCATGGCCGTCAACCTGTCGGGAGGCAACGACGGGGTGGCGCTCATCGGGACCACGGCGGCGATCGGCGCGGGCCTCGTGGTCCTCATCTGGCTCTTCGCCCCGGTGTCCGGCTGCCACATCAATCCCGCGGTGACGCTGGCGTTCCTGCTCCGGAAGGAGATCTCCGGGCGCGACGCCGGGCTCTACGTGCTCGTGCAGGCGGCCGGCGGCCTCGCCGGGATGCTGGTGACCCACCTGATGTTCGACCTGCCGCTCCTGCAGACCGCGACCCAGGTGCGGACCGGGCCGGGGCAGTGGGTATCCGAGGTGGTGGCCACCTTCGGGTTGATCCTGACCATCTTCGGCTGCATCAAGGTCCGCCCGCAGGCGGTGGCGGCCGCGGTGGGCATCTACATCTTCGCGGCCTGCTGGTTCACCGCTTCGACCTCGTTCGCCAATCCGGCGGTGACCCTCGCACGGAGCTTCACGGACACCTTCTGCGGCATCCGCCCCGTGGACGCCCCGATGTTCGTGCTCATGGAGATCGCGGGCGCGCTCATCGCAACGCCGTTCGCAGCCTGGTTGTACCGCGCGAAGGACGCACCGGGATCCTGACTTGACGGAGCGCCCGGCGAAACCGGTGGAGGCCGTCGGGCGGATCGCCAGCCTGGACGTGCTGCGCGGTTTCGCACTGCTCGGCATCCTGGTGATGAACATCCAGCTGTTCGCGATGCCGTTCGCGGCGTACCAGAACCCAATGGCCTGGGGCGATCTGTCGGGGATCAACCTCGGCGTCTGGACCCTCAGTCACGGTTTGTTCGCGCTCAAGTTCGTCACGCTGTTCTCGATCCTGTTCGGCGCCGGAATCGCCCTCTTCGCCGACCGGATCGAGGCGCGGGGCGGCCGGCCGGCAGGACTGCACTACCGGCGCATGTGGTGGCTCCTCGTGTTCGGGATGGCCCATGCCTATCTGCTGTGGAGCGGCGACATCCTGGTGGGCTATGCCCTCTGCGGCTCGGTGGTCTATCTGCTGCGTCGCCGCCGCCCGCGGACCCTGCTGGCCGCCGGCATCGCCCTCTTCTCGGTATCGAGCCTGGTGTTTCTGCTCCTGGGAGCCGTGCTGTCGCTGCCGGATGTACCGGACGAGGCGATCCGGGAGATCGAGGCGGCGTGGGCTCCCCCGGCCGGCGAACTCGATGACGAGATTTTCGCCTACCGCGGGGACTGGAGCGAGCAGCAGCCCCAGCGGGTGGAGCATTCGCTCGGCGCTCAACTCTCCGTGTTTCCCTTGTTGCTGTTCTGGTTCAGCGGCGGCCTGATGCTGATCGGGATGGCGCTCTATCGCTGGGGGGTGCTGAGCGCCGAGCGGAGCGACGCGTTCTACGCCCGGCTGGCCACCGCCGGATTCGTGGCGGGTGCGCCGCTCATCGGCTTCGGCATCTGGTGGAACTTCGCCGGCGGCTGGAGCTGGGAGCGCTCGATGTTCTTCGGCACGCAGTTCAACCAGTGGGGCGCGGTGCCGATGGCGCTCGGGTATCTCGGCCTGGTGATGCTCGCCGTGCGCCGGCGCATCCTGCCGGGTCTCCAGGCGCGCCTTGCAGCGGTGGGCCGGATGGCCTTCACGAACTACCTCCTGCAGACCGTCCTCTGCACGGCGATCTTCTACGGTCATGGGCTCAGCCTCTTCGCGAGCGTCGAGCGCTACCAGCAGCTCCTGGTCGTCTTCGCGGTGTGGGCGCTCCAGCTATGGCTGTCCCCGATCTGGCTGCGGCGGTTCTCCTACGGCCCCCTCGAGTGGCTGTGGCGGACGCTGACGTACGGCCGGTTCCCGGGGGTTCCCCGGAGTTCTCCAGCCGCCTGAAGCCGGAACGCCTGGTCGGTGGCTTCCGCACACCCCGTCGATGTGAGAATGGCGGAAACGGCTTGGAACGCCGGCTTCAGCCGGCACCGCGGCCCGCAGGGCCGCGGGGGGGTGGTGGGGGCCCCCCGGGGCGTTGGGCCCCCCACCCCGCCCGGGTCTTTTTAAAAAAAACCCGCCCCCCCCCCTCCCCCGCCCCGGCGGGGGGGGGGGCTCCCCCACCCCGGGCGTTTTTTAAATGGGCCAACGGGGCGGCCGCCGCGGCCGCCCCGGCCCCCCCCGCCCCCCGGGCCCGCGGGCGGTTCGTCGGGACCCCCGGTGCCTTGGCGCACGCAACCGCGCCATCCCGGCGAATGAGGTCCGTCTCGCCGCCCGCCTTCGGCGGGCTGTACCGGCTGAGGCCGGCGTTCCAAGCCGTCGCGCCACTGTGGCGCGTGGAGCCGGGCCGTCCTACGGTGCGGCGGGTCGCTCCGCGATGAGGTGTCCGATCGAGTTGGCGTAGTAGTCGACGAAGTGGCGGCGCGGCTCGAGGATCGTGAGCCGCTCGCGCTCGGCCTTCACCATCTGCCGTTGAATCAGGAGTTGGACTCCGAGTTCTACTGCTGGCTCCCAGTCTTCCCGGGGGATGTCGGGCTCGCCGGGGCGGGCCGCCAGCGTCTCCAGGATCTCGAAGGCGGCCGCCCGCGCCTCGGTCTTCGTGACGCCTTGATCGCCCCGGTCCCGAATGACCGTGGCCATCAGCGGTACCGGGAGCACCGGCATGATGTCCGCGATGCGCCGCATGAGGTCGTCGGCCAGCACCCCCACCTCGGCGAAGCGTTCCTCGCGGTCGACCGCCCGCGGGTCGAAGTCCCGACTCCGTAGCCACTCCCGGAGCGAGACCGGTGCGCCCACGCTGAGGGTCGCATGGCCGAAGGGCTTCCAACGGCGGTTGAGCCGTAGCCAGAACTGGTGGCCCACGAACGCCGCGGTCGCTCGCCAGGATCCGAACCGCGTCGCCCGTTTGCCGCTGGCCTTCATGATCTGGAGGTTCTTGTCCTCGATGACCCGGTCGTAGTTCACTGCCACGGGAACGAATGCCACATCCCGGCCGGCGTCGGGATCGAAAGCCCGGACTGCGTAGTCGAGCAGGCCGAGTCGAGGGCGCCGCAGCCTTCCGTCTTCCGAGAAGCGCCCCTCGATAAAGAACGCCTGCGGTACGCCCGCGCGCGTGGCCGTCTTCACGTGGGCGGCGAGCACGGCCCGGTAAAGGGGGTTTCCCGATCCGCGCCGTACGAAGAAGCCGCCGAGGGCGCGGAGAAGCCCTTCGAGTGGCCAGTAGCGCGCCCACTCGCCCACCGCGAAGGAGAGGATGGCCCGGTCGGCCAGGGAGGTGGCCGCGATCAGGTAATCCAGGTTGCTGCGGTGGTTGAGGACGAAGACCGGGGTCGAGGTCCGGGCGGCCTGCACGATCGCCGCTTCGTCCACGTAGCGCACCCGCACCCGGAAGAGGGAAAGCATGATGCGCTTCACCGGGCCGTGAATGATGCGGAAGTAGAGGCCGGCGCTCAGCGAGGGCACGATCTCGCGGGCATAGGTCCTGGCGTCCACCAGGGCGTCGCACTGGTCGGCTTCGCTCCGCTCCGTCTCCTTGAGAATCGCGTCCTGCACGAGCGGGTCCACCATCAGCAGGTCGGCGGTGCTGGTCGGCTTCAGGAGCTGGAAGGCGGACGGCTGGATCGCGAGCCGGCCCTGCGCCTCGTGGAAGGCGTGCGCGTTGCGCCGCTCGCTGCGGCGCCGCCAGAGCGGCCGGACGACCAGTCCGTAGAGGCACCCCGCCACCAGCAGCGCGAAGACGGGAAGCGGGACGGAGATGGATTCGAACACGGCCTTCCGCCCCCGCCCGTCAGCCGAATTCCGGGATCCGGACGGCCTCCTCGATGCGGTCCAGGAGTTCCGTCCGGCGCGCGGTGAGGGCTTCGGCGAGGCTCTCAAGCGGCACGATTGCGGACGCGTCCTCACCCCGGATGCGCACCTCGGCTCCGCCCCGGCTCAGCGAGCGGCCCGAGATCACCACCCGCAGGGGGATGCCGATGAGGTCGGCGTCCGCGAACTTCACCCCCGCCCGCTCGTCCCGGTCGTCGAGCAGGACTTCGAGCCCGGCGTCCTGGAGTTCGTCGTGCAGTCGTTCCGCTGCCGCACCCGCCTCGTCCTCCGGCGCGCGCCCGGTCAGCGGAATCAGGTGGACGTCGTACGGGGACACGCTCATCGGCCAGACGAGGCCGTTCTCGTCGTGGTGCTCTTCCGCCACGCAGGCGAGGAGCCGGCCCGAGCCGATGCCGTAGGAACCCATCCAGATGGGCCGCTCCGCGCCCTCGTCGTCGAGGAAGCGGGCCCCGGCGGCGTCGCCGTAACGGGTTCCGAGCTGGAAGATGTTGCCGACCTCGACGCCCCGCGAGGTGCGGAGCGGCTCCCCGCATTCAGCGCAGGCATGCCCGTCGTCCGCTACCGCGATATCGGTGACCAGTCCCGGGTCGTAGTCCCGCCCCGCGTTCACGTTCCGGAAGTGAACGTCGCGCTCGTTCGCGCCGGCCACCAGGTTGGGCGAGGCGGGAATCGAGTCGTCCACCACCACCGTGCCCGTGGTCAGCCCGATCGGGGAGGCGTATCCCGGCGTGGCGCCGGCGTTCAGGATCGCCTCGTCCTCGGCGGGACGGAGCCAGGAGGCGCCGACCGCGTTCGCAAGCTTGGTCTCGTTGACGTCCATGTCGCCGCGGATGATCGCGACCACGAGTTCCTCCCGGGCGCCGCCGTCGAGCCCCGCCGTGAGGAACACCGCCTTCGCCGTCCGGGCGGCCGGGATCTCGAGGAACGCGCTGAGTTCGGCGATCGTCCGGGCGCCCGGGGTATCGACCCGCTCGAGCGGCAGCGGGGCCTCCGGCTCGGCCGGGGTCTTGGCGAAGCGGGCGATCTGGCGGTTCGCCGAGTAGCCGCAGGCGTCGCAGAGGACCAGGGTGTCCTCGCCCACCGGCGTCAGGTACATGAACTCGTGCGCCTGGCTGCCGCCCATCATGCCGACGTCCGAGCCGACGGCGATCGTGGGCAGCCCGCAGCGCCAGAAGATGCGGAAGTAGGCCTCGTAGTGGGCGCGGTACTGGCGCTCGAGTCCCCCGGCGTCATGGTCCAGCGTGTAGGAGTCCTTCATGGTGAACTCGCGCACCCGGATCAGTCCCGCCCGGGGCCGCGGATCGTCCCGGAACTTGGTCTGGATGTGGTAGACGAGCTGGGGGAGCTGCCGGTGGGAGCGGATCTCGCTCCGGCAGAGGTCGGCCACCACCTCTTCGTGGGTCATGGCGAGGACGAGATCACTGTTCTTGCGGTCCTTGAACCGCGCCATCTCCGGCCCGACGGCGTCGTAGCGTCCCGACCGGCGCCAGATCTCGGCCGGATGGACGACCGGCATGGTCATCTCCTGGCCGCCGATCCGGTTCATTTCCTCCCGCAGGATGTCCTCGATGCGGGTGATCGAGCGGTGCGCCAGCGGCAGGTAGGAATAAAGACCCTGGCCGAGCTGCCGGATGAAGCCCGCGCGGAGCAGCAGCCGGTGGCTCTCGGCCTCGATTCCGGCGGGGGCCTCGCGCAGGGTGAGACCGAAGTGGTGGGAGAGTCGCATCGGGGAAGCGGGGCGGAGTGTACCGACGGCCGGCCGGCCGCCGGTGCCGGATGGTTGCCCGAAGAGCTGCTGGTAACGACGCCCACCATCCGGTGGCCGCGGCAACGAGCATGCCCTCCAAGGGCGCTCTTGGGCGGTTGAGCGTCGCGCGCTTCGCGGCCCTGCGGTCCGCGATAGAGACGTTCCATAGGGTTCTGGGAAGAGCCACTGTGTGCCACTAAACGGCGGTATGCCAATGGTATACCCGTGCTACAATGTCCCTTCAGGAGCCACGGCAGCCCGCCCGTTCCCGTCGATTTTATGATAGTCATTTGGTAGTCACAGGAACCGGAAAACCCCTTCAGGTACCAAAAACCCATGATGGAACGACCATATCGCCTCTCCGCTCGCTTCGTCGCCACCATCGAGCGCCCCGGTCGCTACGGCGACGGGCGCGGCTCCGGTGGCCTCTCCCTCCTCGTCCAGCATACGACCCGCGGCCACCTGGCCAAGTCCTGGGCGCAGCGCATCAGCCTGGACGGCCGCCAGCGCAACCTCGGACTCGGGTCCTGGCCCCACGTCAGCCTCGCGGAGGCCCGCGAAAAGTGCGCCCTGAACCTCGCGGCGAGACGGCGCGGGGAACTCGTGACCGGCCGCAAGCGGACCGTTCCCACCTTCGAGGACGCGCTGGAGAAGGTCATCGCCGTCCACCGGGCCGGATGGAAGGAGGGCAGCCGGCAGGAGGAACTCTGGCGGGCGACCCTCCGGGACTATGCGATGCCCAAGCTCGGCGGGCGCCCGGTGGACCGGATCACCACGTCGGACGTGATGGACGTGCTGCTCCCGATCTGGAACGAGAAGCGGGTGACGGCGCGGCGGGTGCGGCACCGGATCTCGGCCGTGATGCGGTGGGCGGTCGCACGGGGCCACCGGGAGGACAACCCGGCTGGGGAGGCCATCGGCTCGGCGCTGCCCAAGAATGGGGTGCAGGTGCGCCATCTCCCCGCGCTCCCGTATGCGGAGGTCGCCGGAGCCATCGAGAAGGTGCGCGGGTCGGGCGCGCATCCCGCGACGGTACTGGCCTTCGAGTTCCTGGTACTGACGGCGTGCCGGAGCGGCGAGGTGCGCGGCGCTCTGTGGAAGGAGATCGACCTTGAGGCGCGGGAGTGGCGAGTTCCGGCGGAGCGGATGAAGATGAAGCGTGAGCACCGGGTTCCGCTGTCCACAGGCGCGCTGGCGGTGCTCCGCCAGGCGCGCGGCCTCGCGGATGGCTCGGGGCTGGTGTTCCCGTCGGCAAGAAACCGCCCACTCCCCGAGGTGGCGATGCCGGCGATGGTCCGGAGACTCGGAATCGGGGCGGTCCCTCACGGGTTCCGTTCGAGCTTCCGGGACTGGGCGGCGGAGTGCTCCGACGCACCCCGCGAGGTGTGCGAGTTGGCGCTGGCGCACGTGAACACGAACGCCATCGAGGCGGCCTACCGGCGCACCGACATGTTCGAGCGGCGGCGGGCGCTCATGGAGCAGTGGGCCGCATTCCTGGCCGGGATCGGGGACGCTCGCGGTGGAAACGGCAGAGTCAATCTCCCATCCTGAACGGGGCCGGATGCCACCCACGGCGGTCCTGGCCGTCGGGCTCGGAGAGCCGCTTTCCCGGCGCTCTGCAGGCCGATATCGTTCGCCGGTGGTACTGAGACTCAGCATCACGGCTGGCGTCGCCGCTCTCGCACTCACGACGTGCGACTCTCCTAGTCCAACATCCCCGCTTCCGGCCTCGGTTTCAGCAACCGGACCGCAGCCGATCCCCGCTCCCGTCCCACCTCCTGAACCCAAACCTCTCGGGCAACCGACTGGCGTGCGGGTTGTGGATCGCGGGCACGACTTCATCGTGTGGGAATGGAACCCAGTGGAGGGCGCGACCTCCTACCAAGCTCACGCCTTCCCGCGAGGCACGCCGTCCGCACAGCGCCCCCCGTTGGTGCTTGTTGCGGAGCCGGCCTTTCGGGCAGACGGACTTGAGCCCGGGTCCGCTTACACCTTCTACGTTCGAGCTATCCGCGAGACGGCCGGAGGGCTAGAGCGCGGGCCGTGGCCCCAGGGAGCCCCCGGGCTGACGGAGGCTGAGCCGGTTTCCGTCTTGGACGGTGAACCGGGAGAGCCGAGAGTCTGCACGGACGAGCGAGCGAGGGTACTGGCCTACGTTGACTGGCACCGGGGAGAGGACTACCAGTCGCTCCCTTACAACTGGGACGGGACACCGTTCGTCGTCAACTTCTTCGACAACTTCCCGGATGGAGCCGAGTATCTGGCTGGGCAACTCGATCTGGTGGACGAGCTGGCGGACCTCATCGAGGAGCAGGTCGGTTATCCGATCATCCAGGCAGGCGCCGTGATTCCGACGCCTGATCTTCCCGAGGGTTGGAACGCTTGGGGATTTCCGGGCTGCGAACAGTGGCGGGAGTCGGGCACTGTCGTGGGAGCCCACCTGAACGCTCTTCCAGAAGGTCGCGTCGGCGGCACGACTTTCGCAGCCGAGATCGCGTGCTCGATGCTCCACTATTGGATAGCCGACGGTGTGCCGCCTCCCGGCTATCCAGACTGGCGGGTGTTCCACACGGGGGTGCTCCACGAACTCTTCCACCTGTTCGGTTACAAGCACTCGGTGTCGCGCGTCCCCGACGGGAAGGGGATTGTCATGTCGTCGGCGCTGTGGGGAGACCTCGTGACGAAGCGCCGGTATCACGCCGTCACGTTCGAGGACATTGACGCTCTACGGTGCATCTTTCCCCTACCCTAGACCCCCGGGGCGGTCGGACGGGTCCTCTTTGCTCAGGGGCTCGCCTATGATGGGCTCAGCATGGTGAAGGCCGACCTCGTCAACCGGGCGGTGGAAGCGACCGGCCTGGGGCGGTGGGTGATCCGCGACGCGGTGGCCGTGCTGTTTCAAAGCATCGGCTCCGCACTGGAGCGCGGCGACCGGGTGGTGCTGCGGCGGTTCGGCCTGTTCCACGCCGCCCCGCGCAGGACGGGCGTGGCCCGGAATCCCCGGACCAACGAACCGGTGGACATTCCCCGGGGACGGGTGGTGCGTTTCCGTCCCGCGCCGGGTCTCAGCAGCGTCGCCGACGGCGGCTGAGGGGACGCCGCTCCCCGGATGAACGGCCGGAAGGCCGTCCATTTGCAGCCTATCCCTCGATAGGCTGCTAACGCTCGCCGGACGGCTCGCGGCACCGTTCGGGGCCTCAGCGGAGGACCCCGAGGTGAGCACCAGAACACCAGAGACAGCTGGCTACTTGACCGTAAGCCAGCATACCCAGTGTGTCCACACTGGAGCTGGCGAGGGGAGCTCCCCCTCCCCTTCGAACCCCCGGGCTCTCGCGCCGCTGCCGGAGCACCGGACGGGGGGGGGGGGGGGGGGGGGGGGGGGGGGGGGGGGGGGGCGCGGGGCGGGCGGC
>JAPPGX010000086.1 GCA_028877265.1 Acidobacteriota bacterium | reverse complement strand
GCTCTGCTTCGGAAACAGCGGCATAGCGGCCCGCAGGGCCGCGGACATTTCGTCGCTACCCAGGGTGTAATGGCGCGCGCAGCCGCGCCGTCCCGGCGAAGGAGGTCCGTCCCGTCGCCCGCCTTCGGCGGGCTGTGCCGGCTGAAGCCGGCGTTCCAAGCCGTTCGGCGATTGCGGCCGGACGGTCGGCGTGCCCAAGCCAGCTGCGCGGTTACGTCGCGGCAGTCCGACGGCCGGACCAGTCCTCGCATTCCAGGCCGCTAACCCGCGCGAACTCCCGTGCGTTTGCGGTCACGAGCACCAACCCACGAACACGCGCCTGGCCGGCGATCAGAACGTCGTAGGGACCGATCGGGAGCCCGCCACGTTCCAGTACGGCCTGGACGGCTCCCGCCGAACGTGCGTCCGACGCATCGAACGGGACGACGTCCAGTGCGACGGGGTCGCACCGGGCGACCCCAGCGGGTACCGCATCAGCCGAACAGCGGGTCGAGTTCGGGTCGGTGCTGTTGGTCCGGCTGCCGGCGTCCCTCGGCGAAAAAATCGTCGGAGAATGTGCCGGCGATCGCGTCTAGCCACGCCCAGTCCTTCGTGATCGGCTCAAGGACCGCGCTTCGGCCCTGACGGCGGATCCGCACCTCGTCGCCCTCGATCCGGAACGCCTTCGGCAGCCGCACCGCCTGCGAACGCCCGTGCCAGAAGAGCTTCGTGGTTTGAGCCATGGTCGCTTGTCCCAGAGTGAGTTTCACTGAGATATATCACTGGCTCCGACCCGCGCCGCCAGCAAGCGGACGTGTTCCCGCGCCGCCGGCTCGAGGGAGCGGTTGTAGAGGATCGCTGCCGGGTGGTAGAGGGTCACGAATTCACGGTCCGGCCAGTCGGGAAGCCCGAAGAACCGGCCCACCTGGGCGCCGAGCGGTCCCTTCGCGCGCTCGGGGGCGAAGTGCCGGAGCGCCGTCGCTCCCATCAGCGCGACTACGCGGGCCGGGGAAAGGGTGAGTTGCCGCTCGAGGAACGGGCGGCAGCGGGCGGCTTCCTTCCGGTGCGGCGCCCGGTTGCCGGGCGGCCGGCACTTGACCACGTTCACGATGAGCAAGTCCTCGTTGGTGGAGAGGCCCTCCGCCGCGAAGAGGTCGTCGAGCATCTTTCCCGCGCGGCCGCAGAAAGCGACGCCCCGGGCGTCCTCCCGGGCCCCGGGCGCTTCCCCGATCGCGAGGATCTTCGCGTCCGGATTCCCGCGATCCACCACGATGTGGGTCCTGCCTTCCGCCAGTGCGCAGCGCGTGCAGCCGCTTTCGCGGAGCCGTTGCCGGAATTCCTCGTAGCCGGCGGCCGCCAGTACCGCGCGGAGCGGGTCCGAGCTCGACCCGGACACCCGGATCAACGTCCCCGATGTTCGCCGAAGACCGCGCGCAGCGCGTCGCTGATCTCGCCGACGGTGGCCAGCGCGGAAACGGCGCCCAGGATGGCCGGCATCAGGTTTCCGCCGCCCGACGCCGCGCGGCCCACTTCAGCCAGCGCGCCGGCCGCCTGCGTTCCATCCCGCCGCGCACGCACCGCGCGGACGCGCTCCACCTGGGCCGCTTCGGTTTCCGCGTCCAGTTCGAACGGTTCGACGCGGCTTCGATCTCCCTCCCGCCGGAACCGGTTCACCCCGACAACCACTTCGTCGCCGGCCTCCATGTCCTGCTGGTAGGCGTAGGCCGCTTCCTGGATGCGGGCCTGAACGAAGCCCGCCCGGATGGCCTCCACGGCGCCGCCGAGCCGGTCCACCTGCCCGATCCATTCCAGCGCTTCCGCCTCGATCTGGTCGGTGAGTGCCTCGATGGCCCACGACCCGCCGAGCGGATCGGCCGTCGCCGCCACCCCGCTCTCGAAGGCGATCACCTGTTGGGTGCGAAGCGCCAGCTCGGCCGTCTCCTCGGTCGGGAGCCCGAGCGCCTCGTCGAGCGCGTTCGTGTGGAGCGATTGCGTCCCCCCGAGCACCGCCGCAAGCGCTTCCAGGGTGGTGCGGACCACGTTCACCTGGGGTTCGAGGGCGGTCAGAGTGGATCCGGCGGTCTGGGTGTGGAACCGCAGCATCTGGGCCCTCGGGCTCTCGGAGCCGAAGCGATCCCGCAGCAGCTTCGCCCAGAGGCGGCGGGCGGCGCGGAACTTGGCCACTTCCTCGAGGAAATCCCGATGGGCGTTGAAGAAGAAGGAGATGCGGGTCGCCACCTCGTCCACCGGCAGTCCGCGCGCGACCGTCCACTCGACGTAGGCGAGGCCGTTCGCGAGGGTGAATCCCACCTCCTGAGCGGCGGTGCAACCGGCCTCGCGCATGTGGTAGCCGCTCACGCTCACCGGCTGGAACCGCGGCAGCTCGCGCCGGCACCACTCGATGAGGTCCGTGGCGAGCCGCATGGACGGCTCGGGCGGATAGATCCAGGTTCCGCGCGCCGCGTACTCCTTCAGGATGTCGTTCTGGACCGTTCCGGCGATCCTCTCCGGAGCGACCCCCTGCCGCCGGGCCGCCGCAACGTAGAGGGCCACCAGGATCGGCGCCGTGGCGTTGATCGTCATGGAGGTGGAAACGGCGTCGAGGGCGATTCCGCGGAACAGCGTTTCCATGTCCTCCAGGGAGTCGATCGCGACCCCGACCCGACCCACTTCCCCCGCCGCCAACGCGTGGTCGGAGTCGTAGCCGATCTGGGTCGGCAGGTCGAAGGCGACGGACAGTCCCGTCTGTCCGCTCTCCAGCAGATGCCGGTAGCGGCGGTTGGACTCGGCGGCGGTGGCGTAGCCCGCGTACTGCCGCATGGTCCAGAGCCGCTCCCGGTAGCCGGCGGCCCGAATGCCCCGGGTGAACGGCGCCTCGCCCGGCAGCCCGTCCGCGGTCCCGGCGTCCGGCGCGTCCGCCGGCAGGTAGACGGGCCGCAGGTTGCGGCGTGAGCGCCCGTTCCGCGAAGTCACCGAGCCGGGTCTGACTCCGGGGCGCAGGCGAACTCGCAGACCAGTACCTGGTTGCCCCAGATTTCCGAACGCGACTGGTCGAGGGGACAGAGCTGGATGAGTTCCTCCTCGAAGAAGAGCGGGCACTCCTCGGTCAGCGTCGGGCGAAGGTCCTCCGGCCGGGCGATGGTCATCTCCAGCCGGCGGTTCACCGGTGTCCAGCCTTCCGCCTCACCCACCGCCTTCAGGTCCCGGAGGAGCTGTTCGATCTGACGGCGGGCCGTGGACAGGGGAACTTCGCGCTCCTGGACCCCGGCGAGGATGTCCCGGGCCCGCTCGCGCAGTTCGTTGATCGTCGTCGGCGCCGCAGCGGGCCCGGTCGGGTCTTGGGAGGCCAGGCCGGCCGAGGCGAGAACGAACGCGGTGCCGAGGGCGGCGGCGGTCAGCGCGCGCCAGCGGCTCATGTTCCGGAGCCGAGTTCCTGCTGCGGCTGCGAGGACGGCGGGTTCCACAGACCCTCGTCCCCGACCCGGGCGGCGAGCCAGGACCGAAGCGGGACGTCTTCCGGTTGCGGCTGATACCAGCCGACCTCCGTCAGGCCGTCTCCGAGGAGCTGTCGGAGTACCGGATCGCAGCGTTCGAGCAGCGCCGCCGGCATGGCCGTGTAGTCCAGTGCGCGCAGCCAGCGGTAGCTGTAGCCGAAGAAGAGCGCCTTGCGAACCACCTCGGAGGTGTTCTTCCCGTGGCGGTGCCAGAGCCGCCGATCGAAGATCACCGCGTCCCCGGGGGAGGCCTCGAGCAGGAGGCGGCCATCCCAGTCCGGGTCATCGCACCCGGGAGGAGGGGCATCGAGCCGGTGGCTCCCGGGAATCACTTCCATCGCGCCGCGGTCCGGACCCCGGGTATCGGTGAGCCAGTATCCGACCTTGACCGACAGCCGGGGGGCGGGACGCTCCAGTTCGAGTACCGGACGGCCGCTGTCCTGGTGCCACACCGGCGCGCGGCACTGCTGGCCACCCCAGGTTTCCGGCGGGTACACCACGAGATGCGAGATGTAGAGTTGGATGTTCCAGCCAAGAATGTCCCAGACCTTCGGGAACGTCCGGCGCCAGGCAACCAGTCCGAGAAAGGCCGGGTCGAAGCGGATGACCGAAAACCGGGACATCATGTCGCCGGGGGTCAGCTCGAGACGCCGTCGCTCCCGTTCATCGAGGCGGTCCACCGCCTCGAGCAGATCGATCAGGGTGCCCGGGTCGAGCGCCTCCGGAACGACGAGATAACCGTCGCGCTGGAAGGCCGCCAGTTCGCGCGGCGCGAGGGCGTGCCGCAGATGCGCCTCGGTGAGGGCCTCGAAGGACTGCCCGTCCACCGGGAAGTGGATCGTGGACCCGGCCGTTTCGACCGGAGGAGCGACGAGTTTTCCCACAGGTTTCCAGGGGCTCGGGGTCCGAAGGAACCCCGGAGATTCCCCGCCGTTAGTATTGTCCAAGTGAGTCGCGGGCGTCTTTATCTGGTTTTCGTCTTCGCCTGGGCGGCGTTCCTGGCGCTGGGCGCCAGCATCTATCTCGGCCCCTACTTTGCGGCATGGCAGATCCGCGAGGCGGTGGCCGCCGGGGACGCCGAAACCCTCCACGACTTCGTGGATTTCGAAGCGGTTCGCGACAACCTGAAGAGCGAGCTGCGCCGCACGGTGGGAGCGTCCCGGCGAGCCCGGAATCGGGAGAACGCCGCCTCGGGAGACGGGGGAGCCGAGGCTCCCGAGGCCTCCGAGCCGGCGCCCGATCTGGGGACTCAGCTCGCGGTGGCGGTCGGGGAGGCGATGATCGACCAGTTCGCGACCCCCGAAGGAGTGGACCGGGCTCTCCGTGATGGCCCGACGGTTGCCAAGGGGTGGTCCGCCTTCCTGGACCTCGGCGGCGAGTCCGGCGAGGTGGTGGAAGGAGCGGGCGGAGTGTCGGTGAGCGCCGAGTACGAGGGGTGGAACGACTTCGCCGTGCGCCTGGGCGTGGAGCGGGACCCGCCGGACGATGATCCCCTCTGGGCCGACATTCTGTTCGAGCGGCGGGGCATCTGGGCCTGGCGCGTCACCGGCGCCCGGGTGAGTCCGGACGCTATTCCGCTGCTGACGCGCTGAAGGCGCCCCTGGCCCGGAGGCCGGCGCTCCTACAGGCCGAGCCGGGCGCGCGCTTCCTCGAGCGTCGGGATTCCCTCGGTCCCGGGGGATTCAACGCTGATCGCCGCCGCCGCGGCCGCCAGCCGGGCGGCCTCTTCGGCGGGCGCTCCGCACCACAGCCCGATGAAGAGGGCGGCGGCAAACACATCCCCCGCACCGGTGGGGTCCACTTCGACGCCCGGGCTGGCGGGGATCTCGACGGCCGGGGATCCCGAACGGCGGAGCACCGCCCCGCGGCGGCCCCGGGTCACCGCGACGAGAGGGGCCGAAAGCCCGATGCTCTCCGGGAACTCTGCCTCGGAGAGCGACAGGAAGTCGAGACCGGTCAGCCTTCCGAGCGCCCGGGCTGACCACCGGGTCGAAACCCGCCCCGCGTCGTCCCAGCGCCGGATCAGGCCCTGAGGCGCCGCTCCCGCGAGAGCGCCCCGGCCCCGCGGCCGCGGCAGCGCGCCCCTGCCGCCGAGTTCATCAGCGACCGGGGCGTAGAGCACCGCGGACCCGGGAGGAAGCTCCGCCACGGCCCGGTGGATTTCCGGCTCCGGAATGGTCGCGGCGCGGCTCAGGACGGTTTGCTCCCGCGACCCGCCCGGCCGATAGCGGTTTCGGAACCGGGTGCGGTTCGCCGAACGAATCCGGTCCACCCGGATACCCGTGAGTGCGTCGAGATACGGAAACGCCGCATCCGCGGCGGTGAGGATTGCGGTCGGTACGCCAAAGCCGCGAGCCAGGAGTCCCGCAAAGGCGGCCGCACCGCCGAGCCGCGGCCCGTCGGGTGTCACATCCTCGGTCAGGTGTCCCACGACGAGCAGCCGGGGCCGGCTGTCCCGGGCTCCCCTAGAATCAGGATCGCAAGCGCCCGCCGAAGCCGCAGGCGCGTTCCCGCCGGTCACGGACCGGCGCCCATGCTCGTCTGGACTTCGCTCATCGCCCGCGACAAGCGGCGTTCGCTGCTTTCGGTCTCCGGCACCGTCCTGGGTGCGCTGTTCTTCGTCCACCTCGGGAATTTCTACGGGTGGACGCTGCCGTGGCTGATTGGCGGGGTCGTGGTGGCCCTGTTCCTCGTTCGCTCGGCGGGCGCGACCGCCTGGTTCCTCAGCCGGCACCCCTTCTCGGTCTGTGACCTGGGTCTCAGCGAGGCCGCCGTGCCGGGAGGAGTAGTCCACTGCGCCGTCCGCATCGTGACAAGGCGGCCGGTCGAGATCAAGGAGGCCCGGATCACGCTGACCGCCGAGCGGCGTGACGCGGACGGGACGAACCGCGAGGTGTTCTCCGAGGATCACGAACTCTGCCGCAGCGAGTCCGTTCCGGGAGCGGGCCGCTGGGAGACCGCGTCGCAGCTCCCGGTCCCCGAGGATGCGCGTTTCTCCTATCGCTCTTTCGAAGGCCGCTTCCGCTGGCTGGTTCGCGCTCGCATCGAAACGAGCGACGACACCGTCGCCGAGGAGGAAATCGAGGTGCTCATCGCCCCGGCGGACTAGGCGCTGCGGACGGGGAAGCCGGCAGACAGGGCCGGTCCCGGTCCGTCAGAGCTGAACCTGGACTACGAGGGCCTCGTAGCCATGGCCCCGAAGCGCCCGGGCGGTCAGCTCGGCGTCCGACCGCTTCAGGAAACGCCCGACCCGGACCCGGTGAACCCCGTCACCCGCGGTCACCTCGACGCCGGAATACCCGTCGTCGCGGAGCTTCCTGGAGAACTCCTCGGCCGTCTGGCGGCGGCCAAACGCCGCGACCTGCACGGTGAACGGGACCCGCGGGGGAATGTTCGTCACCGTCAGCCTCACCTGCGCCACGCCCTCCCGGACCATGCCGAGACGGCGCGCCGCCTCGTGGGAGAGATCGATCACCCGGGGGTGGACGAACGGGCCGCGGTCGTTGATCCGGACCTGGACGGTGGCGCCCGTCGCGAGGTTCGTGACCTCCACGATGGTGCCGAAGGGCAGGGTGCGGTGGGCGGCTGTCAGCGCGCCGGGGTCCATCGGCTCGCCGCTCGCGGTGGGCCGGCCCCGCTCCTCGATGCCGTACCAGGATGCTTCACCGACCGTGGCGAGGTCCGGTGGCGTGGCTGCCGGCCGGTTCGTGCTGGCGCACCCGCCGGCGAGCACCGCGAGGGTCACGAGGAAGCCGGCCCGCGCCCATCGCGCTGGATCCGGCGTTTGAAAATCCGGAAGTCTCATTGCTTGTAACGCCTGGTGTTGGGGTCCACACCCCGCGGAATGGACAGCGACCGCCACTCGGGGTTGAAGGCCTTGGCCAACAGAACGATCTGGCCCGTGTGGTAGGCGAGGTGGAGCACCTGCCGCTCGATGGCCTCCTGCACCAGAAACGCTTCTCCCCGGATCCGGATGGTGCGGTCGAGGTCGGCGGGACCGAGTTCGGCCAGGTTCTCTTCGAGGAGCGCGAACGCCTCCCGCCACTCGGCCAGCAACTCGTCCCGCGAGAGCTGGTCGCAGGGGTCGAATTCAGATTCGCGATTCCGGCCGGGCTTCTCGCCGTCCGTGGTCAGGAACTCCGTCCAGCGTGACCGCATGTTGCCGGCCAGGTGCCGCATCAGGATGGCGATCGAGTTGCTGCCTTCCGACAGCCGGCGATGGAGCGCCGCGTGATCCGGCGTCTGTGCGATCGCCGCCTCGGCCATCCGGCGCAACCGTCCGAACTCGAAGCGCGCGTTCTCCAGATACAACTCTCCCGCCGATCGATGCGGGGCCGATACGCGGCCGTTCGGTTCGTCGTTCATGGGAGAGAGGTGTCTTCAAACCGTGGAAGCGGGTCCCTGGCGCGGACCTCGGTCCGCCGGGAATGCTGTACCCGAGAGCGAAACCGTCGGGTTCCGTCGTTCGGGATGCCTGCCCGTCACCGGATCGGGGTGACGCCGCGTGGGGAAGGCAGGCGGGAAGGATAGACGGCGCCGAATCAGGAATCCAGCGCCTTGGTACGATGCTTGAGAGCGAGTATAGCAAATACGCTCTGTTCATGCCATTCGGAGCGGTACCGCCCGTCCTCGGAGAGCCCACGCAGGCCCGGATTTGGGCTAGCATTTCCGGCCCATGAGGTCTGTGCTTCCGCTGTCGCGACGGCGGTTTCTCGGCGCCGTTCCGGTGGCCGCCGGCGCGAGCGCGCTGGCTCTCGAGCGCGCCGCCGGACAGGGCGGAGGCGCCGTCTTCGGAAAGAGCGGCCTGCGGATCCTGAGCGAGCGGCCGGTGAATGCCGAGACCCTGGTTGCCGATCTCGATCCCCGCTACACGCCCAACGAAAAGCACTTCGTCCGAAACAACGGCGGCCTGCCGGAGCGGGCACTTTCCGGAAGCCTCGAGGGCTGGTCGCTCCGCGTCGACGGCGAGGTGGGAAACCCCCTGAATCTCTCGCTCGACGATCTCAAGGCGCGCTTCGAGAACGTAAGCCGAGCCCTGGTGCTCGAGTGCGCGGGAAACGGGAGAGCGGCCTTCCAGCCGGGGGCGTCGGGCAACCAGTGGTGGCTCGGCGCGGTGGGCTGCGCGCGCTACACCGGCGTCCGGCTCCGCGACGTGCTGAATGCGGCCGGCGTGCTCGACACGGCCGTTTACGTCGCCTACTACGGCGAGGATCCGCACCTGAGCGGGAACCCCGAAGAAGTCCCGATTTCCCGGGGTGTCCCGCTGTCCAAGGCCCTGGACGAGTCCACTCTCCTCGCCTGGGACATGAATGGCGAACCCCTTCCTCCGCACCACGGCTTTCCGCTCCGGATCGTCGCCCCGGGGTTCCCCGCCTCGGCGAGCGGAAAGTGGCTTAGCCGCCTCTGGGTCCGGGACCAGGTCCACGACGGCCCCAAGATGACCGGCTACTCCTATCGAGTGCCGCGATACCCGGTCGCGCCCGGAACCGACGTGCCCGAGGAAGACATGGAGATCATCGGCCCCATGCCGGTGAAGTCCATCATCACCCGCCCCGAGACGGGCGTCCGTCACGCCGGCGGGGGGCCGCTCGCGATCCGGGGCTGGGCGTGGGCCGGTGACGGGCCGGTGAACGCGGTGCACCTGAGCGCCGACTTCGGGACCACCTGGCTCCCGTGTCAGCTCGAGGAGCCCGAAAACCCGTTCGCGTGGCAGCGCTTCGAAGGTTCCGTCGCCTTCGACATTCCGGGTCACTACGAACTCTGGGCGCGGGCGACGGACCACCAGGGACGCCAGCAGCCCATGGTGGTGCCCGGCTGGAACCCGCGCGGCTACCTGAACAACGCGATGCACCGAATCGCGGTCACGGCTCTCTGAGATGAAACGCCTGCACCTGGTTGTGGCTATCGCCCTGCTCCCGGTGGCCGCCTCCGCGGGCCCGGAGGAACGCGCCATCCCCGCGCTTGCCGTCGGGCAGGAGAGCGACGGCCGGGCCCTCATCGACGAGAACTGCCTCTACTGCCACGACGACAGCTACATCCGGTCGTTGAACCTCCCCCGTGAAGAGTGGGAAGGGGTGCTCGACATGATGATCGGGATGGGCATGCCGCCGCTGGAGCCGGAAACCCAGGAGAAGATCCTGGACTACCTCGAGGAAGAGCACGGACCCCGGGAGAGTTCCCCATCACCCGGCGCCGGGACGTCAGCGGACGCGCAAACGGAGGACCTCCCCTGGGCGTTCCCGCGCTACCGGCCAAACCCCCTGTACTGGCGGGAGCCCTAGCCCGGAACGCCGGCTTCAGCCGGCACAGCCTGCCGAAGGCGGGCGACGAGACGGACCTCACGTGCCGGGATGACTCGGCTGCGCGCGCCAGTACACCCGGGGGTAGCGACGAACCTCCCGCGGCCCTGCGGGCCGCCGTGCCGGCTGAAGCCGGCGTTCCAAGCCGTAACCGCCGCTTTTTCCCGATGCGCATCCGGACGGCGGGGAAAGCGCAGCACTCGCCCGGAGCCGGTAAGCCTCCGGGCTCCCGGCGGTCCCGCTACCTCAGCGGGATGTCGGTGAATTCGTGCTCGTAGATCGCCTCGCGGATCTCTTCGGGACTCGCGCCGTCGTCATGCATTTCCTTGGCCAGGAGGACCTCCTGGAGACAGGTGCTTCAAGTGGCGGCGTGGTTGTCCACGTAGCAGTCGAGGAGGCTTCCGTGATCCTCCGACGCCCCGTGGCAGCCGCAGAGACACGGCAGCTGGACGAGCACTTCGGGGATTTCCTTGGCGATGGCGTAGGTCGTCTGCAGCGTCTCGTTCTCGTAGGTGTTGGGAGGGAGCGTCACCGGGAAGGGACGCGCCTCCTCCACCGAGTCGTAGTAGGGAAACGGCTTGGCCGCCTGGTTCCCCAGGTCGTACGCGGCGGCGGACAGGTCCGAGGCCGGCTGCGGGCCGCTCTCCACCGTCGTGTCCTCGAAGGCGGCGACGAAGAAGACGGCGGCGCCTGCCACGAGGAGGCCGATCGCGAGGATCGGTGCGGCGCCCCACCCCTTCCGGGTGGCGGCGGGCTTGGCGGCTGTCGTTGGAGCCGCGGGTTTTCCGGCTCGGGAAGGCGGTGTTCGGCGCTTCTTCATAACGAGGCCATATCTTAGACGCCTCACCATGCCCCGCCGACTCTGGCTCTCCGGCGCCGCGGTCTTCCTCGCGGCGGCGCTCCTGTTCGTGGTGCAGCCCCTCGCCGCGCGCAGCCTGCTTCCCTGGTACGGCGGGGCCCCGATGGTGTGGGCGGTCGCGCTCTTCTTCTTCCAGGCGGTGCTGCTCGGGGGATATCTCTACGCGCACCTGCTGGTGACGCGCCTTGCCCCGCGCGTCCAGCTGGCGGTCCACAGCGTCCTCCTCGTCCTCGCCGCCCTGGCCAGCCTGCCGCCGCTCCCCGGAGCCGGCTGGGCGCCGGACGGCGGGGAAGCGCCCGCCGGTTGGATCCTTCTCACCCTCCTGGTCACCGTCGGGCCGGCCTTCTTCGCTCTGGCGGCCACCACGCCGCTGGTGTCCGCGTGGGTGGCCCGCGCGGGCCCCTCAGCGGCCGACAGCCCGGCGGCGACCGGCGTTTACCGGCTGTACGCTCTCTCCAATGCCGGGTCGCTGATCGGCCTCGCGGCGTATCCGCTGCTGCTCGAGCCTCTCCTCGGGCTGGGCGCCCAGGGACGCCTGTGGTCGGCGGGGTTCGTGGCCTTCGCCGCGCTGACCTTCCTGGCCGGAGTGTTCTCCGTGCGGGCTTCCGCCGGGAATGCGGACCGCGCGGCCCCGCCAGCCCGGTCCGGGCTCGGTGATTTCCACGTGTCGGCCTTCCTGCTGGCCGCGGTCGGCTCCCTGGCGCTGGTGGCGGTCACGACCCATCTCACCCGCGACGTGGCAGCAGTCCCGTTTCTGTGGATCGCGCCCCTCGCTCTCTACCTGCTGACGTTCATCCTGGCGTTCCGGGGTGGAGAGCCGTATCCGCGGCGGTTCCTCGTGCCGCTGCTGCTGGCTTCGGTGGCGGGGTGCTTCTACGTCTGGTTCCAGGACATCACCTACGGCCTCGAGCGCGCCCTGCTCGCCCACGCGGTAGCGGCGCTCGGGTTCCTGTTCACCGGCTGCTGGATCACCCACGGGGAGATCGTCCGGCGGAAGCCCGCCCCGTCCCGCCTCACCGGTTTCTACCTGTCCATGACGGCCGGCGGCGCTCTCGGGGGGCTCCTCGCGTCCATCGGCAGTCCGCTGCTGTTCCCGAATGTCTGGGAGTATCCGCTCGCGCTGGTTCTCGCCGTGGTGGTCGCCTTCATGGTCGCCATGCCGTCCCGGGGGGCGGTCCGATCGTTCGCCCGGAAGGCCATTCCCGCGGCCACCCTCGGGGTCGCCATCGCCGTCAGCGCGCTCGAACACCGCCGTCCGCTGACCGCAACCCGGAACTTCTTCGGAGTCGTGCGCGTGATGGAGGCCCACCCGGGCACTCCGGACTGGCGCCGCGACATGTGGCACGGGGGCATCGCGCACGGCTCCCAGTGGTTCGCTCCCGGACGCCGCCGCGAGCCGACCCTCTACTACTACGAGGGGACGGGGATCGAGGCGGTGCTGAACCGGCATCCCAACCGGCGGCTGGTGCGGCCCCTACGGGTCGCCGTCGTTGGGCTCGGGACCGGGTCCATCGTCGTCCACGGGCGTCGCGGGGACCTGTTCCGCTTCTACGAGCTCGACCCCCAGGTGGTACAGGCCGCGCGCGACTACTTCACGTTCCTCGCCGATGCGCCGGCGGAGGTGGAGGTCGTGCTGGGTGACGGCCGGCTGAGCCTGCTCCGGGAAGCGAGCGCCGGAGAGGCGGAATTCGACGTGATCGTGCTCGACGCCTTTGCCGGCGACGCGATCCCGGTCCATCTGCTCACGGCCGAGGCGTTCGATCTCTACCGGAGCCGGCTCGCCCCGGGCGGCACGATCGCGGTCCACATCTCGAACCGCCACGTGGACCTCGCCCCGGTGATCCGCGCCCAGGCCCTCCGCCTGGACCTGCTGTCGCTGCTCACGGTGAGCGATCCGGACCCCGACCTGTTCCACTACACGGCGACCTGGGTGGTGCTCAGCCTGAACACGGACCTCATCACGGACCCGAGCCTGCTCGGGAGGGCGGAGCCCTGGACGGGTGAAGCCGCCGAGCCGGGCGAGCGGTTCCTGTGGACGGACGACCATTCCAACCTGCTGGACGTGCTCCGCTAGCCGACGGAACCCTCGACGTGCCGGGAACGTTGGCCAAAACGCTTACGATTCCCGGTTCTCAAGATCATGGGAGGTCCCGGATGACCCGAATGAGTCCCTTTTACGCGCCCGCGAAACGCCCGCTCCCGGTCGCGGGCATTCTGGCGGCCGCGCTGCTGTTCACCGTGCCGCTCGCGGCGCAGAACCGCGACATGCCGGAAGGCGAATGGCGCTACCAGAGCGGCGACGCCTGGGGCACGCGCTCGTCACCGCTGAACGACGTCGATGCCGAGAACTTCGGCGACCTGGAGGTCGCCTGGATGTGGCGGGGCGACAACTACGGGCCGAAGCCTAGCTTCCTGTCGAAGTCCACCCCGAGCTACATCAACGGCAAGCTCTACACCGTGGTGGGCTACCGCCGGACGGTGGTCTCCATCGATCCCGCCACCGGGGAGACGCTCTGGACCTACGCGGAGCCGGACACCCGGCGTTTCGAGGAGTCCATGCGCTCGAGCTACGGCAAGGGTGTCGCCTACGCCGAGATCGACGGGCGGCTCGTCATCTACGTCGTCTCCCCGGCGTTCTTCCTGCACGCGTTCGACGGCGAAACCGGCGAGCACATCGAGGACTGGGGAGAGCCGGTGGACATCCCCGGATTCCCGAAAACCGGCGTCGTGGACCTCCTCGCCCACTTCGGCTACAACTACGATCCCTACGAGGGGTTGACCCCCACCGTCGGGTACATCACGAACTCCTCGCCCCCGATCGTGGTGAACGGGACCATCGTGGTGGGGAACTCCGCCGCGCAGGGATACCACCAGACCCGCATCGAGAACGTTCCCGGCGACATCCTCGCGTTCGACGCCCGCACCGGCGACTTCAAGTGGAAGTTCAACGTGACGCCGCGCTCCGAGGACGATTTCGCCGCCAGTACCTGGGAGAACGACGCCTGGAAGTGGACCGGCGACGTCTCCTCGTGGGCCCCGCTGTCGGCCGATCTCGAGCGGGACATCGTGTACATCCCGACCAACGCGCCGACGATCGATTTCTATGGCGGGTTCCGGCCGGGAGACAACCTCTTCGGGACCAGCGTGATCGCCCTCAATGCCCAGACCGGCGAGCGGGTCTGGCACTTCCAGACCACCCACCACCCCATCTGGAACCACGATCTCCCGAACGTCCCGATCCTGGCGGACGTCGAGGTCAATGGCGAGAAGCTGCCGATGGCCATCCAGACCACCAAGCAGGGGTACACCTTCGCCTTCAACCGCGAGACCGGCGAGCCGGTGTGGCCCATCGAGGAGGTCGAGGTCCCGCAGTCCATCGTGCCGGGCGAGAAGCTGTCGCCCACCCAGCCGGTCCCGACGAGGCCCGCCCCGGTCGAGATGCTCGACCTCAGCGAGGACAACCTGATCGACTACACCCCGGAACTGCGGCAGAAGGCCATCGAAATCGTCTCCGAGTACACCGTGGGCGGCCCCTACATGCCACCGATTCCCAAGGGATACAGCGAGAACAAGGGGTGGATCGCCTGCGGCGTCCACTCCGCGGTCAACATCACCCACCCGGCCGCGCTCGACCCCGGGACCGGGATCCTCTACCAGTCTTCGGGTCCCAACTGCTCGGGCCGCATCGTGCAGCCGGGCGTGGACGCCGACCAGCCGGACCACGACTGCACCTCGCCGAGCGGGAAGTGCACCACCATCGGCGAGACGATCTCCGATTGGGTGAACTACCGGGCGATCGGAGTCCCCGGTCCGGACGGGCTGCCCATCTACAAGCCGCCCTACAGCCGGGTGACCGCCATCGACATGAACACCGGCGAGCACCTCTGGTGGGTCCCGATCGGCGAGCCGAACGACCGGATCAAGAACCATCCGGCCCTCGAGGGCGTGGACCTGTCGAACGTCGGCGGTCAGGGCCGCGCGATCCTCATGGTGAGCGGCGACCTGCTGCTCACGACCGAGGGAATGGCCGGACCGCCGGTCCTGAATGCCCACGACAAGCTGACCGGCGAGAAGGTCGGCAGCATCCAGCTTCCGGCGATCGGCATGTACGGCATGATGACCTACAAGCACGAGGGAAAGCAGTACATCGTGGTGCAGACCGGGCAGCGGGGCCGGGTGCCGGAGTCCTACGTGGCGCTCGCCCTGCCGGAAGACACCGGGAACTGATCCGCTGAATGGACCGGGGCGGGAAACCCTCCCGCCCCGGCACTTGCCGGGTCGCGATCGAACCTCCGATGGATCCGCCCGCACCGGCGGCGCTGCCGCGGCCGGCGTGCACGATCGAGGTCCGGCTGGACGATGAGGTCACGATACCGGTGCGGCGGTATGGCAATTCGGACGGGCCTCGTCTGCTCCTGAGCCACGGCAACGGGCTCGCCATCGACCTCTACTACCCGTTCTGGTCGCTGCTGCTGGACGACTTCGATGTCATCGTCTTCGACCTCCGGAATCACGGTGAGAACCCGCCCGGCGCGATCGCGCGCCACACCATCCCGACCCTCTGCCGCGACCTCGAGGCCGTCGGACGGACCGTGGACCGGGTCTTCGGGATGCGGCCCCGGGCCGGGGTCTTCCACTCGGTTTCCTGCCTGGCGGCCCTCCTGTCGCCTTCGCTCGACGCCTCGTATTCGGCCCTCGTTCTCTTTGAACCGCCGCTCTCCCATGGCGCCGGCGCCGCGCGGGCCTCGCGCCTGGCCTGCCGGCAGGCGGCGGCGCGAACCCGCATCCGCGCCTTCCGCTTTCAGAGCCGGGAGGAGTTCATCGACCTCATGGCGGCTCAGCCGGCGATGGCGCACCTGGGTCCGGGGGCGTTGCGGCTGATGGCGGGGACGACGCTCCGGGACGCGGCGGGCGGAGGCTGCGAACTCCGGTGTCCGCCCGACTACGAGGCCAGGATCCTCGCTTCGATACCCGACTTCGCACCCCTGGTGGCTCCGGATGCCCTGCCGCTCCCGGTCCGCGTGGTTGGAGCCGACCCGAATCTCCCGCACTACTTCGTCCCGCCGTGCGACCTGAGCGGGGTAGCGTCGGTGGACTTTCGGATCCTGACGGGGACGAGCCACCTCGCCCAGCTCGAAGAGCCCGAGGAATGCGCCCGGCTGACGGTGGAGTTTCTCGACCGGAGTGGCTTCAGTTCGCGCTGACGTTAACAGCCTGTGGCAGAACCCACGCGGCGTTCGACGGGCGATGCATCCCCGCTGAACCGCGCCTCTGCGAGGCGCTCATCGTTGCGTTTCGGTCGGAATACGCCCGGTATTCCTCGCTCACGCGCCTTGTCAGCCGGGCGCCTCACCCGTCTCGGCGCTCACGTGGGTTCCACCACTGGCTGTTAAGGCTGGGAGCAGCCTTCCCGGGACGGCAGCCGGTAGGCGATGGCGGCTGCGAATCGGGCCTCTCCCAGGTCTTCCAGCCAGAAACGGTCTGATGATCGATGCGGGAAGCGGAAGACGGAGGCCCGCTCGCCCTCGAGCATCGTCCGCGGAACCTCGAAGCGGGACGGGTTCAGCGAGAAGCCCGTTCCCAGCGCCTTGATCAACGCTTCCTTGAGGCTCCAGAAGCGGTAGAACAGGTCCGCTTTTTCCCGGCCCCGGGCTGCCGTCAAGGCCCGCTGTTCGGCCGGGCCGTAGACGCTGTTCCCGATGCCGTCGAAGTTACGGCCCGGAGCTCGCTCCTCCAGGTCGACCCCGAGGTACTCGTGTTCCGCAAACGCGATGAGCCCGTGGCTGCCGCTGTGGCTCACGTTGAAGCTGATGCGTGAGTCCGCCCCGTTCACCCTGGCGAACGGTTTGCCGTGTTCGAGATAGCCGAAGGAGAGTTCGTCGTTCGTGCACCCGAGTCGCTCGGCGAGGTTGATCCGAAGCGCCGCGCGGCAGAGCGAAAAACGGCGCCGGGCTCCCTTCACCACGAAACGCTCCGAGCGGCGCCGTTCCTCCTCATCGAGAAGGGACAGGGCGCGTTTCTCCCGGTCCTCGTCGGGTCGCAGGTCCACATGCAGGATGAGCGCGCCTTCGCCCTCGTGCCAGGGGCTCCACCAGGGGTCACTGTGGGTCGTCATCGCGAAACGGCGTCCGCCGGCGCCAGCTTCACTTCCCGCAGGTAGGCGCCGATCCCCCGGCTGCGATCCCACTGCCGCGGGTAACCGAGAGACACCTCCTGAAAGGGCACGCCGTCGAGCCAATCCGTCTTTCGGATGTGGAGGTGCCCGTACACCACCGCGCAGGCGCCGAACCGCCGGTGCCACCCGCGCGTCCGCCGGGTCCCGCACCAGGGGGTGAAGCGGGGAACGCGCGGCAGCACCGCGTGCTCTTCTTCCAGGGGGAAGTGGTTGATCAGCACCTTGGGAATGTCCGGCGGGCACGCGGCGAGCCGGGCGGCAGACGACTCGCACCGCACGCTGCACCACGACTCCCGGTCCGGGAACGGGTCGGGGTGGAGCAGATACTCATCGGTGCAGACCGCCCCGGTTTCGCGCGCCCAGCGAACGACCTCGTCGCGCCGAACGTGCGGCGGCCGGAAGCTGTAGTCGTAGAGCAGGAACAGCGGTGCGATGAGGACCCTTCCATCCCGGTGTTCGACAACCGGATACGGATCTTCGGGGGTCAGGGCGCCGTGTGCGCGGGCGATGCCGACGAGCCGCTCGTACAGCGCGACGCCCCGCAGTCCCGGTTCCCTGCCGGGGACGGTCCAGAGTTCATGGTTGCCCGGCGTCCAGACCAGCCGCCGGAACTTGGGGGTCAGCGCCCGCAGCAGCCAGTCGAGCCCCTGTTCCCCGTCGGTCAGGTCTCCGGCAAGGATCAGCCAGTCGTCGGGACGCGCCGGAAAGTCGTCCAGCGCCTCCCGGTTCCGCGGGTGCGAGATGTGGAGATCCGAAAGTCCCCACAGACGCACCGGGCTATCCCCCGGCGCCATGATTGGAAGACATGCGTGTTCGCGGCGGAGTGTAGGCCGGTCGAGGGTGCGCCGGGTTGGTCCTCCGAATCGCCGCCCGCGTGACGCGTCGGTGGAAGCCCGGTTCGCCGTACACTCTGTTTCCACGATGTGGGGATGCTTGGCGGCCCGTATTTCCGCCGCGCGGCGGGAAGGCCAGAGCCGGTGATGCGGCGCTTCCTGTTCGTTCCGATCCTGTTGGCTTCGTTCGCCGTCGTCGCGCTCCTGGTGGCGCTCGGTCCGGAGCCCGAGGCCGAGGAGTTCGAGCCCGCGCCCCCCGAGGTTCAGGTCCGGACCGTGCAACTCGGCACGCAGCGGGTCGTGGTTACCGTGGACGGCACGGCGCGGCCCGCACGCCGCACCGCGGTCGCCGCCCAGGTCGCCGGCGAGGTCGTCTGGGCCGCCGATGCCCTCCGGGTCGGAACACAGGTAGCCGAGGAGTCCCCGCTCTTCCGGATCGGACCGACCCGCTACTCCCAGGCGGTGGCCGAGGCGCGAAGCCGGCTCGCGGAGGCGGAACTTCGCCTGCTCCGGGAGCAGGCGGCTGCGGAAACGGCCCGAACCGAGTGGGAACGGACCGGAGCGGAGCCGGATCCGCTGGCGCTCGGGGTTCCGCAGCTGACGGCGGCGGAAGCGAGCGCCGCCGCCGCCCGGGCGGCCCTCGAAACCGCGGAAGCGGACCTGAGGAATACGGAAGTCCGGGCGCCGCACTCCGGTCTGGTCGCCGCTCGCGGCGCCGAAGTCGGCGAGTGGGTCACCCCGGGACACCGTCTGATGGAGCTGTTCTCGCTCGAGGTGTTCGAGGTCCGGGTTTCGCTTCCGGACGCGGCGCTCTCGCTGGTGGACCTCCCGTTCCGGGAAAGCGCGTCGCGGGCGCCCCCGGCTCGCGTGACCGCGACGCTCGGGCCCCCGAACGCCGAAGTCCGCTGGACCTGGGAAGGACGGCTCGCCCGGATGGAGGGCGAGATGGATCCGGCGACCCGTTTCGTGCCGGCCGTGATTGAAGTGGCGAAGCCTTATGAGACGACGCCGGATGGCAGACCCCCGCTGGTGGCCGGGATGTTCGTGCAGGTCGAGATCGAGGGGAAGGAGTTCCCGGACGTGGCCACCGTCCCGGTGAGCGCCTTCCGCGCTGACGGGACCGTGCTCGTGGTGGACGGTGAGGACCGGATCCGGATTCGGCAGGTGGACGCCTTCTGGCCCGCCGGCGAAACGGCGCTGCTGGTCCGCTCCGGTCTGGCGGCCGGGGAGCGGCTCGTGGTGTCTCCGCCGTCCATGGTCGCGGAGGGGATGCGGGTCCGGACCACCGATTCTCCGGAGGCGGCGGTTCGCTGACGAGGCGGAGCGATAGGGATTTCCTGAGCGGCACGGCCGGTATGGACGGAGAACTGCCAGAGAAGGAGCGCCGATCCACCGGTGTGATCGCCTGGTTCGTCCGGAACCGGGTCGCCGCGAACCTCGTGTTCTTCGGCGTTTCGCTGGGCGGCTACCTGGCCCTCGGCGGGATTCCGCACGAACTCCTTCCGGAAACGTCCTCCCCCGCGGTCGTGGTGCGCGTCGTGGTGCCGGGAGCGGAGGCCGAAGTGGTCGAGTCCCGCGTGTTGCTCTCACTCGAGGAAGCGCTGCGGGGCATCGAGGGCGTGCGGGAAATGAGCGGGCTCGCGACGGATGACGCCGGAGGGCTCACGCTGGTGCTCGAAGCCGGGGCGGACATTCGCCGGATCGGGGACACGGTGCGCGAACGGGTGGGATCCCTCACCTCGCTTCCGGCCGAGGCGGAGGATCCCGTGGTTTCCGAAATTGCCCGGTACCGGGAGATCTTCCGGATCGCCGTGCACGGGGCGGTGAGCGAGCGAGATCTCCACCAGGCGGCCCGGCGCGTCCACGACGCGGTGGTGGCGGTGCCCGGGGTGGCCGCCGTGGAGCGGCTGACGGGCTGGGATCAGGAACTGACCATCGAGATTCCGGAGCAGAACCTGACGCGGTTCGGACTGACCTTCGACCGGGTCGCGGACGCCATCCGGCTGGGCTCCGCGGAAATCCCCGCCGGCACCGCACGGAGCGGCGCCCATGAACTCAGCCTGCGTACCGAGGGCGCGGCGACGACCGCCGCGGATTTCGGGCGAATTCCGGTCATCACGGCGTCCGGCGCCGGCGTGGTGCGGCTCGCCGACATCGCCGCCGTGACCGACGGCTTCGCGGCGTCGGATCGCGAAGCCTCGATGAACGGCGAGCCGGCGGTGTTCCTGAGCGTTCTGTTGCAGGACGGTGGCCGGCTCGCGGACACCACGGCGGGTGCGCGGGAGGTCATCCGGGCGATGGAGCTCCCCGACGGGATCCGGGTCACGCCGTGGTACTTCGCATCCGAGGATTTCCAGGGCCGTCTGGATCTCATGGTCCGGAACGGGCTGTCCGGTCTCGGACTCATCTTCCTGGTCCTCTTCTTCACGCTCTCGACCCGCCTCGCCGTCTGGACGGCGGCCGGACTGCCGTTCACGTTCTTCGGCGCCTTTCTGCTGATGCCGGGGCTCGGGATCACCGTCAACCTGCTCAGCATGTTCGCGTTCATCGTGGCCCTCGGCATCGTGGTGGACGACGCGATCGTGGTGGGCGAGAACGTCCAGCGACGGATGGACGACGGTGGGGAGAGCCGGGAGGAATCGGCGATTCGCGGCACCCGGAGGGTCCTCTTCCCGGCCGCCTTCGGGGTGCTGACCACGATGGCCGCCTTTGCCCCGCTTCTCGGGATTCCTGGCGTCTACGGCGAGCTGATCGGCGATGTGCCGCGGATGGTGATCCCGATCCTGGCGTTCTCGCTGCTCGAGGCCGCCTGGATCCTCCCGCATCACCTGGCGCACGGCGGCCTGTCCGTGCGTCCGAGCCGCCGTCTCGCGCGGATCCGGGGCGCGGTCCAGTCGGGCTTCGACTGGACCGTGGAGGCGATCTACCGGCCCGCGCTCCGGTGGGCGCTCGACAATCGGCTCGCGACCCTGGCGCTCGGAGTCTTCGCACTGTGCCTGGCGTTCGGGCTCACCGCGGGCGGCTTCGTCCAGGTCGTGACGGGTTCCCCCATGGACAACAACATCGCGTTCGTCCAGGTCAAGCTGCCGGCGGAAGCGACTTCGGACACCACGCGGGCGGTGGTCGCCTCGCTCAACGCGACGGTGGATGAGGTGCGCGAGGCGATTCGCGCCGAGTCGGGAGTGGACGTCGAACGTCACCGCGCGGTTCTGGTGGGGCAGCGGATTCCGATCGGGGTCGGGGAGTCGTTCGGCGGACAGGCTGCGGAGGTGGGCCCGTCCGTCGGCCAGATCGTCTGGCGGCTCAGCCCCCAGGAGGACCGCGCGGGAATCCCGACGCGCGCCGTCGCGGACCGGGTCCGGGACCGGATTCGATCGGAACCGGTGGACGCGAGGGTGTCCGTGATCAGCGATGCGTTCGGTCAGGCGGCGGACGTGTCGCTCCGGATTCGGGGCCCGGAGTTCGCAGGCCTCCTGGCGGCCTCCGGGGCCCTCCAGGCGGGACTCCGCGAGGTTCCGGGAGTGACGTCCGTGACCGACGACTTCGAGGGAGGCGCTCCGGGCCTCGTGGCTCGGGTCCGCCCCGGGGAGTCGGGCACCGGGATCACCGCGGGGGCCGTGGGACGTCAGCTCCGCCAGGCGTTTCATGGCGAGGAGATCGCGCGGCTGCAGCGGGGCCGCGACGAGATTCGGGTGGTGCTGCGCGCCCCGCGCGCCGATTCGGGTGGTGCGTTGGGGGTGGCCGGGATGCTCGTGCGCAGCCCCGACGGGCGGGTGAACCCGCTGGGCGAGATCGCCGAAGTCTCCGCTGCCGCCGGACAGTCGGTCATCCGCCGGGTGGACTCGCTGCGGGCGGTCACCGTGCTGGCCAGCGTGGACGGGCGGGTGGCCACCCCGGATGCGGTCATCGCCGCCGCCCGCGATCAGGTGCTGCCCGGGCTCCGCGAGCGCTTCCCGGGATACGACTTCAGCGTTGCCGGGATGGCGGGCGAGGCGGAGGAGGGCCAGGAAGCCCTGGCGCGCAGCGGGCTTCTGGCCGTGATGCTCATCTTCGTGTTGCTCGCGATCCCGCTCGGTTCGTGGACCCAGCCGTTCCTCATCCTGGCCGCGATCCCGTTCGGACTCGCCGGAGCCCTGTTCGGGCATCTCATCATGGGAATCAACCTCGACTCGATGAGCCTCTTCGGGATGGTGCCGCTCATCGGGATCGTGGTGAACGACGCGCTGGTGATGCTCGACTTCACGAATCGGCGCCGGGCGCGGGGGCTATCGGCCCGGGAGGCGGCGCTCGAGTCCGGACCGGCGCGTTTCCGGGCCGTCATCCTCACGTCGGTTACCACCTGCGCCGGCGTGACCCCGTTGTTGGCGGAGCGCAGCTATCAGGCCGCGCTGCTGATTCCGATGGCGGTGTCGCTGGCTTTCGGGGTTGCCTTCGCCACCCTGGTCACGTTGTTCGTGGTGCCCGTTCTCTACAGCCTCGCGAGCGACGTGACCGGGACCTTCGCGCGACCCGGCTCGGCTCCCTGACCCCTCAGGGCGCGAGGAATGCCGGCCCGGCGGGCGCGGCGTCCAGGAGGTGGGTGTCCTGGGGCACGGCGATTCCACGGGGGAGGTAGTACCGCTCGGTCAAGTGGGACCGGATCGCCGCTTTCCGTTCCGGCGAGGCGAGGATCACCACCGAGCCGCCGAGCCCGGCGCCGGTGAGCCGCGCGCCGAGCGCCCCCACGATCCGGGCGGTTTCGACGAGTTCGTCGACGTCCGGCGTGCTGACCTCGTAGTCGCGCCGCAGGCTCTCGTGGGATGCGTCCAGCGCCTCGCCGAGAGCGGGGGCGTCGCCCTTCCGGAGATGCTCCACGGCCTCTCGGGTGCGCCGGGCTTCGGTCACGACGTGCCGGAACCGTCCGTCCAGCGGTGCCGGCAGCCGCGCCGCGGCCGCGAGGAGTTCCGGAAGGGTGTGGTTCGCGAGGAGCGCCGGATACCCATCGGCCTCCGGAAGGAACGTTCGGGCGAGGACCAGCGCTTCCCGCGTCTGCCGGACACGTTCGTCGAAGACACGCCCGGCGGCGGCTCCCTTGTCGGCGCGCTGGCCGCTGTAGGCGACCAGGAAGCGAAACCGCGACGGGTCCACCGGGACGGGGGTCCAGCCGCGCGGCTCGAAAGTGATGTGGAGCGCGTGCCCGCGCCTGCCGCCCAGGCCGATGGACTGGTCCATCGCGCCCCCCTGGATGGCCACTCCGTGTTCCGCGTCGGCGAGATCGAGGGCAAGCCGCATCGCCGTTTCGTCCGGCAGGCCGGCGCCGGGGGCCACCCGGCCCCGAACCGCGAGCAGCGCGAGCGCGCCGGCAATCACCACCGCCGACGAAGACGAAAGACCGGCGGCCACGGGAAGGTCGGAGGCGATCGCCCCGTCGAACCCGGCGCGGGACGCCGTTGTCCAGCGGCCCGCGTCGAGGGCGGCCCCGGCGGCGGCGAGATAGCGCCCGAATCCCGCGGGCGCCGGGGTTTCCCCGAGGGTGAAGTGGGCTTCGTCGAATCCAGGTGCGGTCGTCAGGCACCGCACCCGGTCGTCCTGGCGGGCCGCAAAGGCGAGCGCTACGCCGTGGGACAGGGCGGCCGGAAGGACGGGAAGTCCGCAGTAATCCACGTGCTCGCCGATGAGGTTCACCCGTCCCGGCGCGAAGGCGACGCCCTCCGGTGACCCGCCAAACCGGCGCCGGAATTCCATCCGGGCCGCCTCGACCGGAGCCGGCTCGGGAGCTTTCCGTGACACAGGCGTCGTCCGGCCTCCCGTCGGGACTGTGCCGGCTTCTCGTTCCGTCCGACTCAGAAGGGAATCCTCTCCAGATCCCGGACGGCGTCGAAATGGGTATCGCGGCTGAGTACTGGCAATCCGTGCTGTCGCGCCAGCGCGGCGATCCAGAGGTCATTGGCCGGAATCGGACATCCGGCGGCCTTGAGTTCAAGACGGACCGTGGCGTAGGACTCCGCGGTCCCTGAATCGCTGATGGCGATCCGCACCAACGGCAGCGTGCGCCGAAGCCAGTCCTCATAGTGAGCGCGATGGCGTGATTGGCGAATCCCGAAGAGGTACTCGCCCAACACGACGACGGGGACGACGGGCCGGTCCGCGAGGAGGGCCGACGCCTCGACGTCGGCGTCGCCGTCCGCCCACGCGGACAAGGCGTTCGTGTCGAGGATCACTCGAGATCTTCGGGTTCCAGGCGTCCGAACTCGTCGTCAATGATGCGCTGGATGCGGCGGGTCTCCTCCGAAAGGTGGGAAAGCTCTCCGAAGGTTGCCATCCACGGCGGGCGGTTCCCCGAACCTCCCGTCCTCGCCGCAGTGGAGCGGATCTTCTCTTCGAGGGCTTCGGTAAACAGTTGCTTCAGCGTCGTCCCACGGGCGGCGGCCACGATCCTCGCCTGCCGGAGGATGGGGTCGGGAAGGTCGATCGTCGTCTTCATCAGACCCATATTACCATATTTACGGCTCTAGAAGAGACTCCGAGCTTCGCGTGCCGACACGTTCCGGCACGCTTCTTGGTGGCGGCGGTGTTTGCGGGTCGAAGTCGGGCCGGAGGGGGCCCTGGCCCGCCGGAGTCAGTCCGCCTTCCGCAAGGATCAGGTTCTCCGATGAAGTGACGGGGATGCGCGGGCCCGGAACCAGAATCCCGGACAGGTTCAAAGGATCGGCCGCGCCGATCCTGACCCGCACTCCGGAGCCGGTGTCGGGGGCGCCGTTCCGGCCCGCGCGGCGGAGCGGAGCGACCGCTTCGGGCAGCGCGAACTGTTCCCCGGGGAAGGTGGAGACGAACTGGCCGCCCACCACCTCGCCGCGCATCTCCAGCCGCCGCAGGACGAGCTGCAGGTCCCGCCAGCGCGACGGGGTCCGCTCCCGTTTCAGGAGTTCGCGGAACACCACGCCCCAGCGCCGGAGGAGCTGGAGCGCCACTCCTTCATGGTCCGCGGGTTCTGCCTCATCCCCGCCGGGCGCCGCGAGGAGCGCCCAGCGGCCCGGTGAATAGCGGGCCTTGCGCCGGCGGTAGCGCCCGTACGCGCTCCGCCGCCGCGGATCCATGAGGGCCCGCAGGTTGTCGAAACCGTCCGCCGTGACCCGGCCACGGGCGGTCAGTTCCCAGAGCGCGTTCTCGAGAGCGGCGGGAAGCAACCCGGATCGCGCCTGGAGTTCGGTAAAGAACTGGGCGCCGCCGCTTTCCAGAAGCCCGAGTACCTTGCCGGCGGCGGAGGAGAGGTCGTCCGGGTCCGCTCGCCGCGGCCGGAGCCACCGGCCGAGATCGCTCCTGAGGAGCAGACCGATCGGAGCGGCCCGGGTCGGCCGCGCCGGGCTCCCGCTCGGGGACGGCTCCGGATCGGACGTCCGGCCCCAGACCACTTCCCCCGAGAGACAGTTCTCGTCGAGCCAGTCGCGCCGGTAGCCGGTGACTCGCACCGGCAGGATCCGGGACTCCCAGGCCGCCGCCGGCGCTTCGAGTCCCTGGAGCTGGGCGATCACCTCCCGGACCCCGCGCGGACCGTGGAGACGGGTTTCCGCGGTCAGGTGCTGCCACCCGGCGAGGAACTCGAGGAAGGCGGCGGCGCTGACCGGCGCCGACTCGCGGCGGAGCCGGGCGAGGGTGAGCCGATGGATGCGGGCGAGCACCCGCCGGTGGCACCACTCGGGCGGGCCGTCAGCGGCCGGGGGGCGGCGAAACCGTCCCTGGAGCACCAGTCCTTCGGCCTCGAGCAGCGAGAGCGCTGCCCCGATCCGGGCTTCGGGAAGGGCGAGGCGGGCGGCGAGCGCGGCGACGGTGACCGGACCGGAGCAGTCCATCACCCCGCGCAGAATCGCAGCCACCGCTTCCGCCCGAGTGTCCGCGGCGTCGCCGTCGTCCGGGGCCGGGGCCCGAGGGGGAAGCAAGGCGTCCGGCCAGACGGCCCGGGCGAGCCCCAACCGTTCCGCGGCCACCCAGAACCGGGCGTCTCCGGCGACCACCGTCCCGGCGCGGTTCCCGGCCTCGAGTTCCTCGAAGAACCCGCTCCACTCCGGTGTCTCCCGGACGGCTCCGAGCGTGAGGAGCGCGTCGTGGAGTTCGTCTGCGTCCCGAACCAGCGGCGCCGCTTCCGCGGCGGCCTGCGCGATCGCTTCGGGGTCGAGCACCGCCTCGGTGTCGAACTCGGGCGGGAGCGACCGGCGCATCCGCACGGCCCGCGAGCGGCGTTCTTCGAGCGGGGCCGGGTCGAGGAAGGCGAACGGGTTGGCGTTCAGGATCTCGGCCGCGAAGGGGGACGCCTCGGGGGTGTCCACCGCCACGGTGCGGACCTTCCCGTCCCCGATGTCCTCGAGGAGCGTGCGGAGGCCGTCGACATCCAGCGCCTCGCGCAGGCAGTCGCGGATCGCCTCGTCCACCAGCGGATGCTCCGGAATCCGGACCTCGCCGGCGAGGTTCTCGGCGCAGGCGGCCTGGTCCGGGAACACCGCGGCGAGCAGGTCGTCGGTGAGCATTCGCTGGATCGGAGGGGGAACGCGCTGGCCGTGCCGGCGGCGGGGCACCTGGAGCGCCCGCGAGACCGCCCAGCGCCAGCGCGCCGCGAAGAGCGGAACCCCGAGGACCGCCTGGGTGAGCACGTGTTCCAGGTTGCCGGGTTTCAGGAACGAGAAGACGGATTCGAGCGGGAAGGAGTGCAGGTCGGTGAGCGAGATGACGATGCCGTCGTCGGTCGCCGCCGCCTGGAGTTCCAGGTTGAAGGAGCGGCAGAAGCGCTTCCGGAGGGCGAGTCCCCAGGCGCGGTTGATCCGGCTGCCGAAGGGAGCGTGGATGACGAGCTGCATGCCGCCCGAGTCGTCGAAGAAGCGCTCGGCGACCACGGTCCGCTGGCTCGGCATGGCCCCGAGGGCGGCCCTGCCGGCGGCGAGGTAGCGGAGGACCTGATCGGTCCCGGCGGCGTCGAGGTGGGAATCGCGCTGCAACCCGCTTCGCGCCTCCGCGGCGCCCTGGTCCACCCGTTCGCGGAGCTCCGCCACCCGCGCGCTCAACTCCGCGGTCCGGCCGGGCGCCTCGCCCCGCCAGAAGGGAATGGTGGGCGCGGCGCCCTGGGCGTCTTCGACCCGGACCTGTCCCTGGGCGATCCGCCGGATCCGCCAGGAGGTGGTGCCCAGCAGGAACACGTCGCCCGCGGTGCTCTCGATGGCGAAGTCCTCGTCGAGTTGGCCCACCACCCGGTCGTCGGGCTCGGCGACCACCTGGTACTGCGCCGTTTCCGGAATCGCGCCGCCGTTCTGGATGGCCGCGAGGCGGGCGTTCCGGCGGGCGCGGACCGTGCCCGCGACGGAGTCCCGGTGCAGGAAGGCGCCCCGGCGTCCCCGGGTGGTCGCGACGCCCTCGGCGAGCACTCCGACGACCGCGTCGAAAGCCGCCCGCTCGAGACGGCGGTAGGGATAGGCGCCGCGCGCGAAACCGAACAGGCTGTCCAGATCGTGCCGTTCCTCCGGCGTCGCGCCCGCTTCGGCGACGAGTTGCTGCGCCAGGATGTCGAGCGGCGCTTCGGGAATGCGGATCCGGTCGAGGTCGCCGGACTCCACGGCGGCCATCAGCGCCGCGCATTCGACCAGCTCGTCGCGGGTGGTGGGGAAGAACCGTCCCTTCGGGATGGCGCCGAGCCAGTGGCCCGAGCGCCCCACCCGCTGGAGCGCCACCGCGATGGAACGCGGCGAGCCGAGCTGGCACGCCAGGTCCACCGAGCCGATGTCGATCCCCAGTTCGAGCGAGGCGGTCGCGACGATCGCCCGGACCTCCCCGGAGTGGAGGCGCCGCTCGGCTTCGAGCCGCACCTCCCGGGCGAGGCTCCCGTGATGGGCCAGCACCGCGTCCTCGGGCAGGCGTTCCGCCAGCACGTGGGTCAGCCGCTCCGCCATCCGCCGGGTATTCACGAACACCAGGGTGGTGTCGTGCGCCTCGATGAGCGCGGCGATCCGGTCCCGGATGTCTTCCATGACCTCGTGGGTGGCGACCGCCCCGAGTTCGGAATCCGGCACCTCCACCGCCAGGTCCATCGCCCGCCGGTGCCCGACGGGAACCGCCGTCGACCCCTCCGGCGTCCGCGGGCTGAGGAACCGGGCGACCTCGGAAAGCGGCCGCACCGTCGCCGAGAGTCCGATGCGCTGGAGCGGCCGGGCGGCGAGCCGGTCGAGGCGTTCGAGGGAGAGCGCCAGGTGGGTGCCCCGCTTGTCGCGGGCGAGCGCGTGGATCTCGTCCACGATCACGCTGTCCGCGGTGCGGAGCATCTCCCGCCCGCGGGCCGCGGTGAGCAGCAGGTAGAGCGATTCGGGGGTCGTGACCAGGATGTGGGGCGGCTTCCTCGTCATCCGGGCCCGTTCGGCCGCGGGGGTGTCTCCGGTGCGGAGTTCGGCGCGGACCGGTGGCAGCGGCTCCCCGTCCGCTTTCGCACGAGCGGCGATGCCGGCGAGCGGGACCTCGAGATTGCGCCGGATGTCGGCGCTCAGCGCCTTCAGCGGCGAGACGTAGACCACCCGGGTCTCGTCCGGGAGCGCCCCGCCCCGGGCCTCCCGCGTCAGCCTGTCCAGCGCGAAGAGGAACGCAGCCAGCGTCTTCCCCGAACCGGTCGGCGCGGTGATCAGCACGTCCTCGCCCCGCGCGATGGCGGGCCATCCCTTTTCCTGCGGCTCGGTGGGGGCCTCGAACCGCTCCCGGAACCAACCGGCGACGGCGGGGTCGAAGCGGGACAGGGAAGAGCTCACCGGGGTCTGGCCACTGGAAACGTTGGAAGGGGCAATGTAGTGCGGGAGGGGCGCCGAGCGGAATAATCCCTTCCATGCATGGAGACCGGGCGGCGGCGAGCGTCGCCGGACCGCTTCGGCGCGAAGACGTTCTCGAACGGGACCGGAACGATCCGCTGGCCTCCTTCCGTGACCGGTTCGAGCTCCCCGAGGGCGTGATCTACCTCGACGGGAACTCGCTGGGACCCCCGTCCGTGGGAATGCGCGCACGCGTCGAGTCGCTGCTCGCCGACGAGTGGGGCCGGGATCTCGTCGCCTCCTGGAACCGTCACGGCTGGTTCCGGCTGCCCGAGCGGGTCGGGGCGCGGATCGCGCCGCTGCTCGGCGCCGGGGACGACGAGGTGATTGCCGCCGACTCCGTGTCCCTCAACCTCTTCAAGCTCCTCGCCGCCCTGCTGCGGCGTCCGGGGTCGCGGCGGGTGGTGCTGGCCGAAGCGACGAACTTCCCCACCGACCTCTACATGGCCGAGGGGCTCGTGAGCCTGCTCCGGGAGAGCGGCGCCGAGCTTCGCATCGTGCCCCCGGACGATTTCGAGGCCGCGCTCGGACCTGAGGTGGCGGTCGCGACGCTGACCCAGGTGGACTTCCGGACCGGCCGGAAACACGACCTCCGCCGGCTCACCGCGGCCGCCCGGGACGCGGGGGTCCCCGTCGTCTGGGACCTGAGCCACAGCGCCGGGGCCTTCCCGCTGCACCTGAACGGCGATGGGGTCGAGTTCGCGGTCGGCTGCGGCTACAAGTATCTGAACGGCGGTCCCGGGGCGCCCGGTTTCCTGTACGTCGCGCGCCGGCTCCAGCAGTCCCTCGACACGCCGCTGTCCGGATGGATGGGGCACCACAGCCCCTTCGAATTCGAAACCCGCTACCGGCCGGCGGCGGGAATGCGGCGTTTCCTGAGCGGGACCCCGGGGATCCTCTCCATGATGGCGCTCGAGGAGGGGCTCCGAACTTTCGAGGGCGTCGATCTGGCGGCGCTACAGGCCAAGAGCGAGGCCCTCGGGGACCTCCTCCTGCGGCTCGCCGCCGAGCGGCTCGGGGAGTTCGGGGTCGAGTCCGCCGGTCCCGGCGACGCCCGGCGCCGGGGGAGTCAGGTCTCGCTCCGGCATCCCGACGGTTATCCGGTGATGCAGGCCCTCATCGCGAGGGGGGTGGTCGGGGACTTCCGGGAACCGGACCTCCTCCGGTTCGGCTTCGCTCCGCTCTACGTGCGGTACCGGGATGTCTGGGACGCGGTCGAAGCGCTGCGCGAGGTCCTGGCGAGCAGGGAGTACGAAGAACCGCGCTTCCGCCGCCGGCACCCGGTGACCTGAGTCATCGCTGCTAGTCCAGGGACTCCAGCACGCGTTCCACGCAGCGCTCCGGTGACTCGGTTCCGGTGTCCAGCCGGAGGTCCGGCCCTTCCGGGGGTTCGTAGGGACTGCTGATTCCGGTGAAGTTCTTCACCTCCCCACGCCGCGCCCGGGCGTAGAGGCCCTTCGGGTCCCGGGCCTCGCAGATTCCGAGGGGCGCATCCACGAAGATCTCCCGGAAGTCGCCGGGTTCGAAGCGGCCGCGCGCGAATTCGCGCTCGGCGCGGTAGGGACTGATGAAGGCCACGATCACGATCAGGCCGGCGTCCACCATGAGGCGGGCCACCTCGGCCACCCGGCGGATGTTCTCGACGCGGTCGGCCTCGGTGAACCCGAGGTCCCGGTTCAGGCCGTGGCGGACGTTGTCGCCGTCCAGCACGTAGGTGTGCCGCCCCTCGGCGACCAGCCGCTTTTCGAGCAGGTTGGCGATCGTGGATTTGCCAGACCCCGGGAGCCCGGTCAGCCACAGGCAGCGTGGCCGCTGCCCCTTGGCTTGGGCGCGCGTCTCCCGCGTGACGTCAAAATCCTGCCAGCGGAGGTTGGCGGCCCGCATCAGGGGGAAACGCACCATGCCAGCGCCCACGGTGGCGCCGGTACGCCTGTCCAGAAGGACGAACCCGCCGAGCGTGCGGTTCTCGTCGTAGCGGGCGAAGGGCAGGGGCCGGTCGGTTTCCAGGTTGACCGAGCCGATGTCGTTCAGTCCGAGGGTGGACGCCGGGCGGGTGCGGCCGTCCACGACGTCCAGCCGGTGCCTGATCCGGGTGACGGTGGCGCCGGTCTCCCGGGCGTGGAGCTTGAGCAGGTGGGGGCGGCCGACGACCAACGGCGCGTCGCCCATCCAGAGTAACTGCGCCTGGAACTGGTCGGCGACTTCGACGGGGGCGTCCGCTGCTGCGATCACGTCGCCGCGGCTCACGTCCCGCTCTTCCCTCAGCATCAGGGTGACCGAGTCGCCGCGCTCCGCCCGTTCGCGTTCCCCTTTCCGGACGACGATCCGCTCGATTTCCGTTTCCGTTCCCCCGGGGAAGATCCGCACCCGGTCGCCGGCCGCGACCGCGCCCGACGCGATCCTGCCGCAGTACCCGCGGAAGTCGGAGTGCGGCCGGTTCACGTACTGGACCGGCATCCGGAAGGATTCGTTCCCGCCGGGAGGCGCGGCCTCCACCGTTTCCAGGTGATCGAGGAGCGTCGGCCCGGAATACCAGCCGGCCCGTGCCCCGTGCCGCGTCACGTTCTCGCCGGTGAGCGCCGACAGCGGAATTGCCCGCATCCCGGTGATTCCGGTGTCCTCCGCCACCGCCCGGTAGGCGCCGGCGATGGCGTCGAAACGGGTCCGGTCCCAGCCGACGCGGTCCATCTTGTTCACCGCGAGCACCACGTGGCGGATGCCGAGCATCCCGGCGATCCGGCTGTGCCGGGCGGTCTGGGGAAGCACGCCCTTTTCGGCGTCCACGAGCACGACGGCGAAGTCCGCCGTCGAGGCGCCGGTCGCCATGTTGCGGGTGTACTGCTCGTGGCCCGGAGCGTCCGCCACGAAGAACGCGCGGCGGGGCGTTTCGAAACGGCGCCAGGCGACATCGATGGTGATGCCCTGCTCGCGTTCGGCCATGAGGCCGTCCATGAGGAGCGCCAGGTCGGGGTCGCTGCCCTGGGTGCCGTAACGTCGCGAAGCCTGCGCCACCGCCTGCAGCTGGTCCTCGTGAACCGCCTGGCACTCGTGGAGCAGGCGGCCGATCAGCGTGCTCTTGCCGTCGTCCACGCTGCCGCACAGGACCAGCCGGAGGGGAGGGAGCATCAGAAGTACCCCTCGCGCTTTCTGCGCTCCATGGGCGCCTCGCCGTCGTGGTCGATCCGTCGCCCCTGGCGTTCCGAGCGGTTCGCCGCCAGCGTCTCGGCGAGGATCGCCTCCACGGTGCCGGCCTCGCTCTCGATCCCGGCGGTCAGCGGATAGCAGCCCAGCGTGCGGAAGCGGACGCGGCGGATCGCCGGCTCCTCTCCGGGACGAAGGCGCATCCGCTCGTCGTCCACCAGGACGAGCCCACCCTCGCGCTCTACCACCGGCCGCTTGCTTGCGAAGTAGAGCGGGACCACGGGGATGCCCTCTGCGGCGACGTAGCGCCACACATCCGTCTCGGTCCAGTTGGAGAGCGGCGAAACGCGCAGCGACTCACCGGGCCGCAGGCGGGTGTTGTAGAGGTTCCAGATCTCGGGACGCTGCGCCCGGGGTTCCCAACGGTGGCCCGCGGTCCGCAGCGAGAAGACCCGTTCCTTGGCCCGCGAGCGTTCCTCGTCCCGGCGGGCCCCGCCGAAGATGATGTCGTGGCGGCCGGCATCGAGCGCCTGGCGGAGGGCCTCGGTCTTCATGACGTCGGTGTAGTGGGCGGACCCGTGGTCGAAGGGGTTGATCCCGCTCCGAAGTCCCTCTTCGTTGGTGTGGACGCGCAGATCAAGGCCGAGTTCCGCCGCCGTCCGGTCCCGGAAGGCGATCATCTCCCGGAACTTCCAGGTGGTGTCGATGTGCAGGAGCGGGAAGGGGACCGCTGCCGGCCAGAAGGCCTTCCGGGCCAGGTGGAGCAGCACCGAGGAGTCCTTGCCGATGGAATAGAGCATCACCGGCCGCTCCGCGGTCGCAACCCCCTCGCGCAGGATCTCGATCGCCTCGGACTCGAGGGTTCCGAGGATCGGACCGCGGTCCGGCGGGGTCGTGCCGGCCGTCATTCCGGGTCCCGCCGCTCGGCTCCGGGACACACGATCCGCACTGCCCACTGCCCGTCGTCCCACATACGTCTCTGGACGGCGCGGGATTCTACGGGGGGAGCCATTCCACCAGTCGGCGAGGGTCCGGCGGGACTCGCCACGTCGCCGCGCGGCGTGGCGGGTTGAGCCCACCCGGTGGCCCGTAACACTTCGGCAACTCATGGAGCTACACTGAGAGTGTCAGATTCGACAACTCTATGCTGGTTCCCACTGCCTACCGCCCGGGTCTCGAACGGGCGGCAAGAATGAATCCGAAGCTTGCCCATCGGTACGTGCGGCACGCCACCATGGGTGACCCGTTGGCCGACGCCGCCGTCGCTTCCCTCGCGGGTTACCGCGATGCCGCGATCCATCGGCTGCTGGATGCCGGGATGGAACAGGACGAAGCCAGGCTCGCCGAGGCGCCTGCCGCACTGAGGGAGTTCTTCGAGCGGACTTCGGCGCCCCCTCTGTGGCTCGACCGCCGTGCGTTGAACGCAGGCTGTGGAGCCTTCCAGGCCGACCCCGACCTCTTCATTCTCGGCCTTCTTGCCGGAGGTCTGGTGCGGGGGTTCTCGACGCTGATCAGCCTGTCGTTCTTCACCACCGGCCGGTTGATCGATCACGCGGTCCGGAGGCTGAAACACAACATCCGGCAACTCGTCGAGGTCACGTTTCCGGGCGGCCTCGAGCGACAGGCGGACGGCTGGAAGTACACCGTCCGGATCCGCTTCGTGCACGCGCAGGTGCGAAGGCTGATTCGGGAATCGGGTGAGTGGGACGAGTCGGTGTACGGGGTACCGCTGAGCAGCGCCCACCTGGCGCTCGCCTCCGGCGTTTTCTCGGCGATGCTTCTCGACGACGTGGAGCGGCTCGGGGCGAGGCTGACTCCGGAGGGACGCGCCGGTTACATGCACATCTGGCGCTATACGGCGGTTCTGCTCGGCGTGCCGGACGCCATCCTGTTTCGCGACGAGGCCAGCGCCCTCGACATATGCCGTATCGGCGCCGCCTGTGAACCGGAGCCGGGCGAGTCCGCCATCGTCATGGCCAACTCGCTGCTGAACGTCGCGCCCGTGGTGATCGGGCTATCCGAGCCGGGCGAACGGGCGGCGCTGGCGGACTACGGTCTTCGGGTTTCGCGGGCCCTCGTCGGTCACGAACTCGCCGACAAGCTGAGGTTCCCGCGCCAGCACACCGCGGGAATGCTCTTCGGGATGCGCCTCCAGCGCCGCATGGGCGGGCTCTTCGATCGGCTGCTGGGCCGGACCTACGTGACGCGCGCCAATCGCTTCGCCGAACTCGTCGAGCACGCGACGCTCGAAGACACCGGCATCTCGTACCGGTTGCCGCTCAAGCTCTATTCGGACGAAGCCCAGACGTGGTGACGCCGGCCGCCAGGACCTGGCCTGCCGTCAGCAGTCGGCGCCGCAGTGGGCGGCCACGAGGCGATCGAGGATCCCCCGGTAGTCGTCCCACGGCGTGGCGACCTCGGGCACGGTCTTGTGCGCGACGACCATGTCGAGCGACGGGATGACGGTGATGAACTGGCCCCAGGCGCCGCGTCCGGTGTAGGCCCCCCGGAACGCCTCCGGCACCGCCGGGCCGTCCCACACCCACCACATGTATCCGTAGCCGAACTCGCCTCCCCGCCGGCGCTCGGGATTCATCTCCTCCGACGGCGTGACCAGGCCCGAGATCCGCCCGGCCCATCCCGCGGGAAGCACGCGCTCCTCTTCCCAGACGCCGTCCCGCAGCATCAGGTATCCGATCCGGGCCATGTCGCGGGTCGATAGGTTCATGTGGTAGGCGAGGTTGCGCGACCGGGTCGCGTCTCCCGACTTGCGGTGGATCCACCGGTGCCAGTCCTCGAACCCGAGCGGGAGCGCGAGGTCGGTTCCGAGCGCGTCGTAGATGTTGCGCTCGGTGAGTTGTTCGAACACCGCGCCCGCCGCGTTGAAGTCCCAGTTGCTGTACAGGTAATAGGCGCCGGGCTCCTGCGAGCCGCGGGGCGGGGCGTCCGCGAGGTTGTCCCCCGAGTTCGAGGCCGGGTGATAGACCCCGGAGCGCGCGGTGACGAGATCCAGCACCCGCGCCTGCTTCTCGATCGGCAGCAGGCCCTGGACGTCGTCCATTTCCAGATCCTCGAGGGTGAGCTCGAGATCGATCGTCCCGTCCTCCACGTAGCGGCCGTAGAGCATGGCGAGGATGCTCTTGCGGACCGAGGCGAGATAGCTGATCTCATCCACCGGCCCGTGCTCGAAGAGGACGCGGCCCCCGACCACGGCCATCACGGCAGTGGTGTTGATCCCGTCCACGTAGGGGTGGATCGCGTCCAGCGCCTCGGCCGAGAATCCGGCGGCGGCCGGGTCTGCGATCCGTTCCCACGACGCACCCGGGTAGACAACCTCCGCCATCGGCTCGACTGCTGGCTGGGCGCAGCCGGACCCCGCGGCGAGGGCGAAACCCAGCGCCGGCAGGAGCGCGACGAGTACTCGTGAAACAGGGCCGGTCGCGGTTTTCCGGTTCATCATGGGCTCCTCTCCGGCGATCCCCGGGGACGAACTCCGGCCTGGAGATTCGACGCCCCGCAGCGCCGCAGGTCCTCGATACTAAACCGGGGTTCGGAAACCCGGCGGGCGCGGGCCGGCCGTGGCCCGGCATCGGCCGTCCGTCTCCCGTAAACTCGCCGGTTGGCGCGCCGGCCGGCCGGCGCCACAGCAGCGGAGGTGTCCGAATGCGGATTCACAGCTTGAAAGGTCTTGGTCCCGTCGTGGCCCTGTCGTTCGTCGTTTCGACGGCGGCGTTCGCGCAGGAGGGGATGCGCCCGCTCGCGCTCGCCGACTACCTCTCCTGGGAGACGGTGCAGAGCCCGCAGATCTCGCCGGACGGTGACAACGTCGTCTACGAGCGCAGCTTCGTGGACGCCATGAAGGACCGGACGAAGACGGAGCTCTGGCTCATCGGCGCCGACGGTTCGAAGAACCGCTTCCTCACCGACGGCGGGAGTCCGCGCTGGTCGCCGGACGGCACCCGGGTCGCTTTCCTTCGGGACGGCCAGATCTTCGTGCGCTGGATGGATGCCGAGGGCGCCGAGAGCCAGGTGACCCGGCTCGACAGCCCGCCCTCCCAGATCGTCTGGGCTCCCGACAGCCGCTCCATCGCGTTCCGGGCGGTGGTGGACCCGGGGCCCGATCCGGCGTGGGCGATCGACATGCCGAAGGCGCCCGAGGGGGCCGAGTGGACGGGGCCGCCGCGGATCGTCACCCGGCTGAACTACCGGCGCGACGGAGTGGGGTACCACCCGCGGGGCTTTCGGCACATCTTCGTCGTGAGCGCCGACGGCGGCACCCCGCGCCAGCTCACGAGCGGCGACTACCACCACGACGGGCCGCGTTTCGTCGGCGACGGGTCCGAGATCGTCTTCACGTCCCTCAGGACCCCGGATGCCGAGCACGCCTGGCGTGAATCGGAGATCTACCGGGTCGAGGTGGCCACCGGCCGGATCACCACTCTGACGAGCCGCACCGGTCCGGACTCGGGGCCGGTGCCCTCGCCGGACGGCGGCATGATCGCCTATACCGGCATGGACCACACGACGGACACCTACCGCGAGGAAGGCCTCTACGTCATGGACGCCGACGGGGGGAACCCGCGGGTCATCGCGACCGAGATGGGCCGCCGCCCGGGCATCGTCGGCTGGGCTTCCGACGGCAGCGGCGTCTATTTCAACGCGCAGCTCCGGGGGACGAACAACCTCTACCTGGCGCCGCTCGACGGAGAGGTCCGCCCGGTCAGTTCCGGAAACCACATGCTCTCGGTGTCCACGGTGAGCGGCGACGGAACCGCAGTGGGTGTCGTCAGCTCGTACCACACCCCCGGGAACCTGGTCGCCTTTTCCGTCGATTCACCCGACGAGGTGGCCACCCTCCACGTCACGAACGCGTCGATCCTCGCCGAGGTCACCCTCGGGGAGGTCGAGGAGATCTGGTACGAGTCTCCCGACGGGCTCGACATTCAGGGCTGGATCGTGAAGCCGCCCGACTTCGATCCGTCGCGCAAGTACCCGCTCATCCTCCGCATCCACGGCGGCCCGCACGCGATGTACAACAGCGGGTTCGACTTCAAGAACCAGGACCACGCGGCGAACGGCTACGTGCTGCTCTACACAAACCCGCGCGGCAGCAGCGGCTACGGGAGTTCGTTCGGCAACGAGATCAAGAACGCCTACCCCGGGAAGGACCTCGACGACCTGTTGGCGGGCGTGGACGAGGTCATCGCGCGCGGCTACATCGACGAGCGCAACCTGTTCGTCTACGGGGGCAGCGGGGGCGGCGTGCTCACCTCCTGGATCGTGGGCAACACCGACCGCTTCACCGCCGCGGTCTCGAAGGCGCCGGTGACGAACTGGTTCAGCTTCGTGGGAACGACGGACGGGGCGAGTTGGTACCGCAACTTCGAGAAGCTGCCCTGGGACGACCCCGAGGAGCATCTCCGCCGTTCGACGCTCATGTACGTCGGCAACGTCACCACCCCGACGATGCTGATGACCGGGGAGAAGGACCTCCGCACCCCGATGGAGCAGACCGAGCAGTACTACAAGGCGCTCAAGATGCGGAAGATCCCGACGGCCATGGTGCGGCTGACCGACAGTTGGCACAGCCGCAGCCGTCCGCCGACGAACTTCATGCGGGTCCAGCTCCTGCTGCGCAACTGGTTCGAACGCTTCGCGGTCACCGACGAGATGACCACCGACGCCCAGCAGAATTAGCGAACGCCAACCGTCCCTGGCGGGCTTGGAACGCCGGCTTCAGCCGGCACAGCCCGCCGCAGGCGGGCGGCGGGACGGCCTCATTCGCCGGGATGGCGCGGGTGTGCGTCCGTCCACTCGCGTTAGCAACGAACTGCCCGCGGCCCTGCGGGCCGCTGTGCCGGCTGAAGCCGGCGTTCCAAGCCGGGTAGCCGCGCCCAGCCGGTCCACCGCCTCGCCGACGACGGCCATATCCTCGGCAGGGACTTCATCCACGGGGGCTGCGCGGACCAGCCCGGCCCCGAGGGCCTTGAATGGATGCGCGAGCACGAGTTCCGCTACCAAAGGAGGGGAGGGCGACATGAAATCGAACCCCAGGACCACACGCAGAGACTTCCTGGCGAGCTCGACCGCCCTCGCGGCGGGTACCCTCGCCTGCCAGCCGGACGCCGGTGACGGGTCGGCCACACCCGCGGGAGCGGGGGCGCACGCGGCCGCCGACATCACCGCCGGAACGCTGGCCGAGGCCGAAAAGCTCCACGGCGTGACCTACACCGCCGCCGAGCGCGACCAGCTCCTCCAGTCGATCGATGGCCAGATCGCAGGCGTCCTCCAGCTCCGCGACGTCCCGCGCGAACTCGGCCTCCAGCCGGCCATCACCTTCGATCCACGCCTGCCCGGGGTGTCCTATCCCGAGCAGGTGGACCGCATCGCAATGTCGGACGGCGCAGCGGGCGCGCTCCCGGACGCCGAGGCCGACATCGCCTACGCCTCGGTCCGCGAGCAGGCTCACTGGATCCGGACGGGCCGGCTCACCAGCCGCCGCCTTACCGAGATCTACCTGTCGCGCATCGAGCGCCTCGCGCCCGGCCTCTACTGCTACATCACGGTCACCGCCGACCAGGCGCTCGCACAAGCGGACCAGTCCGACCGCGAACTCGCGGCCGGGCGCTACCGCGGCGAACTGCACGGCATTCCCTACGGCATCAAGGACTGCTTCGACACCGCGGGAATCCCCACCACCTGGGGCGCGATCCCCTTCCGTGACCAGGTTCCCGACCGGGACGCCCGCATCGTCACCATGCTCCGCGAGGCCGGAGCCGTCCTGCTCGGCAAACTCGCCACCGCCAGCCTCGCCAACGGCTACCGCTGGTACGGCGGGAAGGTCCGCAACCCCTGGAACACCGAGGAGCACGCGGGGGGCTCCAGCGCCGGGCCGGGGTCCGCCACCGCCGCCGGGCTGTGCTCGTTCTCGATCGGCACCGACAGCCTGGGGTCGATCCTCAATCCCGCCGACCAGTGCGGGATCGTCGGCCTGCGCGCGACCTTCGGGCGGGTGCCGACCGAGGGCGCCATGCCGCTGACCCCCAGCCTCGACCGGATCGGGCCCCTCACCCGTCGCGTCGAGGATGCGGTGCCCGTCATGGCCGCGATCAACGGACCCGATCCGACATCGGCGTCCTCCATCACCATGGGTTTCGAATACGACGCCCGCATCGATCCCGCTTCCGTCCGGGTGGGATACTCACCGGACTGGTTCCGCGAGGTCGGGTTCGGTCCCGGAGCCTCGGTGCCGGTCGCCGACGCACACTTGAACGCACTCGACGCGCTCCGCGAACTCGGCGTCGAGCTGGTCGAGGTGGAGCTGCCGCCGTTCCCCTACCAGGCGCTGATCCCGAACCTCTACGTCGAGGCCGCCACGATCTACGAGGCGCTCACCCTCGATGGCCGCGACGACCAGCTGCCGCCCGAGGGGTGGCCCGACGCCTGGCGCCGCGTCCGCCTGCTGTCCGCGGTCGACTACTTGCAGGCCGAGCGTCTCCGGCGCGGCCTCATGCACGAGTTCCACCGCATCTACAGCGACGTGGACGCGCTGTTCGCCCCGACCTACGGCTCCTTCGAGCTGCTGATGGCGATGAACTACACGGGACACCCGGGCATCAGCCTGCGCGCCGGCCTCGACGAGAGCCCGACCCGAAGCGCGGGCCCGATTCCCGACGATCCGCAGGGAGAGCCGCACACGATCACCCGGAATGTGGCCTTTCATGGCCGACTCTTCGAAGAGGGGACGATCCTCGCGCTGGCCCGGGCGCTCGAGGAGCGGCTTGGGGTGCATCACCACCGTCCGCCGCTCGGGTAAGGGCGGGCGCGGGCTCTTCGGCCCCTACTTCCCGAACAGCCCGCAGGCGAAGAGCCCGGGCGTCTCGAAGGGCAGGGGGCCCAGTTCCTCCGCGTAGCGCTTCGCGAGATCCATCATCGTGACCGCCTCGAAAGTCTGGAAGCCGGCGTCAGCAAGCAGGTCGCTCATCGCCGCGAGGCTGTATTCGCTCTTCATGGGCTCGCCGCGCTGCGCCACGTACTCCTCAAGCTGGGCGCGCATCTTCCGGTGTTCGGGCCAGGCGGAGGCTTCGTCCAGCATGTAGTCGAGGACGAGGCGTGAGCCGGGAGCGACCCCGGCCGCGATCGAACTGGCCGATTCGGCGAGCGTTTCCGGGCTCAGGTAGTAGGTCACCCCGAGGAAGGACACGATGGCCCGGCTGCTCGGATCGAACTCCGAGTCCGCCAGGGCGTCCATCACCGAGGTTCGCTCGAGGTCCGCGGCGACGAAATGGAGTCCGGCGGGCAATGAGATCCCGGCGTTGCGGACGCGCCGCCGTTTCACCTCCTGCATCGCCGCGCGGTCGATCTCGAACACCTCGAGAGGCGGGACGAGATCGGTCCGCCGCAGCGCGAAGGCATCCAGCCCGGCGCCGACGATGACGTACTGGCGGATGCCGTCCCGGAACGCCGCCTGGACCGCCTGTTCGGCGTAGCGGGCCCGGATCAACAGTCCGAGGACTACCGGCTTCAGGCCGCGGAGCATCCAGTTCGCCAGGAACCAGGCGGCCGGGCGAAAGCGGAGGACCCGCCGCAGCGAGGGACTCGTGAGAGCGAAGGCGTACGGATCGTCCAGCAATCGGATCCGGTCGCGCTGGTGCCGGGCGCGCGCGGCCGCGACCAGGTCGGCGGTGGTGGCCCGTTGTCCCATTCCCCCGCTCATGACGCTCAATGCTCCCACGAAGGCGCTGGTGCGGGTCTCCTGGGCCTTCTATCGTCCAGGAAACGCCCGAATTCCGGGCGATAGGCCGCGTTTCCATCGCCCCGGCGCGTTCATCCGTCCCTCCCCGTTGCCTCCCAGTGCCGGGAGCCGCACAATCCCCTCCATGAAGCGCATCCCCATCTCTCTCTGCCTGCTGGCGGCGCTGGCCCTCGCCACGACCGCCGCCGCCAGGCCGCAAAAACCCGTCCTCCACGGCAAGCACTGGATGGCCATCACGGGCAAGCCGCTGGGCGCGACCGCCGGAGCCATGATCTTCAACCAGGGCGGCAACGCGGTGGACGCCGCCTGCGCCATGCTGGGCGCCACCGCGACCATGTTCGACGCGTTGAGCTGGGGCGGCGAGACCCAGGCGCTGATCTGGCACCCCGAGCAGAAGAAAGTGATCGGGATCAACGCGCTCGGCGTCGCTCCCACGGGCGCCACGCCGGCCTACTTTCGGGAGCAGGGCATGGACTACCCCCCGAGCGTCGGCCCGCTCGCCGCGGTGACTCCGGGGACTCCGGGCGGCCTCCTGACGATGCTCGCCGAGTACGGCACGATGTCGCTGGCGCAGGTGCTCGCGCCGTCGATCCAGATGGCCGACGGCTATCCCATCGAGGCCTCCGCGGCCCGCGGGATTCAGCGGGGCGCGGACCGGATCGCCGAGTGGCCGTACTCGCGCCGGACGCTGCTGCCCCACCGCGACGAGCGCTCGGCGTCCTCCGGACCGCAGGACGAGACAGGGAACTACTGGGACCGCGAGGACTCCTCGACGCGCGAGTTCAGCGCCGGCGGCCCGCGCCCCGGCGAGGTCTTCCGCCAGCCCGAACTTGCAAACACCCTGCGGAAGCTGGTGGACGCCGAGGCCGAGGCGCTCGCCGCCGGCAAGAGCCGCAAGGAGGCGATCTACGCCGCCTACGACCGCTTCTACAAGGGCGACATCGCCGAGGAGCTCGCCCGTGGCACCCAGGAGCAGGGCGGCCTCATCACCACCGAGGACCTCGCGAACTGGAAGGTTCACATCGAAGAGCCCGTATCCACGAACTACAAGGGAATCGAGGTCTACAAGCTGACCCACTGGGTCCAGGGGCCGGTGCTGCTCCAGGCGCTGAACATCCTGGAGCCGTTCGACCTGAAGGGGATGGGCTACAACAGCTCCCGCTATATCCACACCCTCTACCAGGCGATCAGCCTGTCGTTCGCCGACCGGGATTTCTACTACGGCGATCCCTACTTCCCCCCCGAGGAACCGATCCGGGGCCTGCTCTCGAAGGACTACGCCCGGCACCGCGCCGAACTCATCCGGGAGGACCGGAACGATCCCGACATCGGTCCCGGTGACCCGTATCCGTTCCAGGGAGGCGAAAACCCGTTCCGCGAGCATCTGGACCGTTTCTCCGGATCCTCCGTCACTCCCACCACCGAGGAGGAACGGCAGCAATTCCTGGACGGCTTCCTCGCCGGCACCACCTCGATCCAGGCCGCGGACGCCTCCGGGTGGGTGGTTTCCGTGACGCCCAGCGGCGGCTGGCTGCCGGCGGTGCTCGCCGGCGAGACCGGAATCGGACTCAGCCAGCGGATGCAGAGCTTCGTGCTCGACCCGGCAATGAACCCCTACAACGTGCTGGAGCCCGGCAAGCGGCCACGCGCCACCCTGACGCCGAGCCTCGCCCTCAAGGACGGGGAGCCTTTCCTCTCCTTTGCCGTCCAGGGCGGCGACGGCCAGGACCAGAACCTGCTGCAGTTCTTCCTCAACGTCGTCGAGTTCGGCATGAACGTGCAGGAGGCCGCCGAGGCCGCCAACTTCAACAGCTACCAGCTCCGGAGTTCCTTCGGCGCCCACGAGTCGGAGCCGGGCTCGATGCTGCTGAACGACAAGGTTCCCGAGTGGATCCGCAACGAACTGAGCGGAATGGGGTATTCGCTGCGCTTTTCGCCGCGCACCTCGGGACCCATCAATGCCATCTGGTTCGACCGCGAGCACGGCAGCTTCTGGGGCGGCTCGAGCCACCACGGCGACGACTACGGAGTGGCATGGTGATGCGTTTTCCAAACTTCCGAAATCAGGTGGCCGTTCTCGCCGCCCTCCTCCTCATCCCGGCAGGCGCGCTGGCGCAGGACGAAGAAGGGCCACAACCCGCCTCGCTCACCGTCTCGCCCGAGGAGATCACCCTGACCGCCGGAGAAACGGCCCAGATCGAGGCCACGGCGCTGGATGAGGACGGGAACGAGATCGAGGTCGAGTTCCTCTATCTCCCGCTCTACGGCCAGTTCTGGAACCTCGAGATGCGCACCTGGGGCTTCAACATCTTCAAGGTGTCGCGGGAGGGCGAGGTCTCGACCCGGCGTCCCGGGGAGTACGCCGTCATGGTGCGGGTGGTGGGCTCGGGCCCGGATCCGTCCGCACGGAATTCGGAAGCCGAGGGATACCTGGAGCAGCGGATCCCGCTGACCATCCTGCCGCGTCCGGTAGCCACGCTGAACGTCACCGCGGAAGGGCCCCTCTATGCGGGCACCGAGGTGACGGTGCGCGCGGAGCCGGTGGATGACACCGGGACGCTCGTGGAAGGGCTGGACGTCACCTGGGCGTCCTCGGACGACGCCGTCGCGATGCCGATCGCCCGGCCGCCGACCATCGAGCGGACCCGCACCCGCGGGGTGCTGGCGCTCGGCGCCCCCGGATCCGTGACGGTCACGGCGACCGCCGGGGCTGCTGCCGCCGAGATGGCGGTCGACGTGGTTCCGAACCCCGTCGCACGGATGGAGTTGACCCCTGACCGGAGCACCGCCCGCACGGGGGACGTGACGCACCTGGAGGTGACGATGACCGACGCCGCCGGAGCGACGCTCGAAGATGTCCCCGTCGGCTACAGCGTTTCGGCGATGACCGACGCGATGGGAATGGGCGGCCCCTCCTCGGGGCTCATCACCCAGGACGGCCGGTTCGTGGCGGATCTTCCCGGCGTCTACACGGTCGTGGCCCGGACCGGGTCGGTCTCCGCCTCGACGGTGATCCGGGTCGCCGAGCGCGGCGTCCGCCGGCCCATCGAGCTGGTCGGCCACGGCCGGGTGAAGGACCGGGCAACCTCGGACCTGTGGGTCTGGGAGGCCCCGAACGGCCGCGACTACGCGATGACCGGCACCCACAGCGCCGCCGGCCACGCCTACATCTGGGACGTGACCGATCCCGAGAACCTCGACATCGTGGACGTGGTGCGGGTGGACGCCCGCACCGTGAACGACGTGAAGATCTCGGAAGACGGGGCGACGGCGGTCATTTCGCGCGAGGGAGCCTCCAACCGGCGGAACGGTCTCGTGATCCTGGACGTCTCCGATCCCTCGACGGGAGTCCGGAAGCTCGCCGAGTACGACGACCAGCTCACCGGCGGCGTCCACAACACCTTCATCCACGCCGGACACGTGTACGCGCTGTCCGGCGGCCGGCGTTTCGACATCATCAACATCGAGGATCCTTCGGTGCCCCACCGGGTGGGCAGCTTCGCGCTCGACAACCCCGCGCGCTCGATCCACGACGTCTGGGTCGTGGACGGCATCGCCTATTCCGCCAACTGGAGCGACGGGGTCGCGGTGATCGACGTGGGCGGCGCCGGCAAGGGCGGGACGCCCCAGGACCCGAAGCTCGTGGGTCAGTTCCCGTTCCCGACCGGCTGGAACCACGCGGTCTATCCCTACCGGAGCGTCTCGACCGGCAAGTTCTACATCTTCGCGGGGGACGAGGCGGCCCGCACCGGCCGCTACAGCCCACTCGCCGAGATCGGCACCGGAACGCCGGGCTATGACGACGAGCCCACCCGCTGGCGCGGCTGGATCCACATCCTGGAGTGGGACGAGAACTTCGAGGCGCCGCCGCGGCTGGTCGGCCGCTACGAGGTCCCCGAGGCCGGCAGCCACAACATCTGGATCGAGGACGACGTGATGTACGTGGCGTTCTACAACGGCGGGCTGCGGGTCGTGGACGTCTCCGGCGAGCTGCTCGGGAATCTCTACCGGCAGGGCAGGGAGATCGCCCGCTTCCTGCCGCTCGATCCCGACGGCTTCCTACCGAACGCGCCGCAGGTCTGGGGCGCCCAGCCCCACAAGGGCATCATCTACTTCTCGGACCGGAACTCGGGGCTCTGGGCGGTGAAGCTCGGCGAACTGCCGGAGGAAACCACCACGGACGCCCAGCAGTAGGGCCGGGACCGCCGGTCTTCAGACCGGCATCCCGCTGCGCGGAGCGCAGCGGAACGACGCTCCGCTACCCGGCCTTGCCGGGCCACCGGCTGGGAACGCCGGCCTCCGGTGGCGGCGAGGGCGCCTCGGAGCGCCAGCCTCCGGCTGGCATCGACCGCCGATAGGCGGTCGAAACCGCCGCCGGCCGGTTTGCGTTGAGCGCGGCCGGCGCTCCGAGCCGTCCCTGCCGCGGCAGCCCTACTCCGGGAAGTCGAAGACCGCCGCCTCCCGGCGCAACTGGAGCACGAGGACGTCCGGGTCCACGAGCACGCGTTCCGGATCGAAATCCGACTCGATCTCGAACTCGGCTGACCCTCCGGCGGCCAGTTCCACCGATGTCCGGTTGTCCCGATAGCTCGGCGACACCACCGTCCGGGTTCCGGCGTCCCCGGCGTCCGACCAGCGCTCGTTCGCCGTGGCGGCGACCTCGATCGTCATCCGTGCAGTGCCCGCGTTCTCCACGGTTCCCCGGACCATCCAGCTGCGGCCGGCCCGCTCCTTCGTCACTCCGGAGAGCCGGTATTCCGGCGCCACGACGTCGAAAAACCACTGGGCGGTGAAGGCGTCGAAGGCCTCTGGGTCCGGGGCGAACTCCCTCAGGACGGCCAGCATGTCCTGGATCACCGGGAAATCCGATCCGGCGTGGTATGCGTCGATGAAGGCGCGCAGTCCGGCGAGGAGGTTCTCCCGGCCCATCTCCTGTTGGAGCATCCACATCACCCAGCCGCCCTTGTCGTAGATGACCGTGTTGTCGCCCCGCCGCGAACCGTCGGTCTTGACCAGGGACCGCTCGGAGTTCACGAAACGGCCGTCCCCGTAGCTGTCCTCGATGCGCTTTGCGAACTCGATGCGGTGCCGGTCCCCGTGCACCTCCTCGTGGAGCAGGATCGTCGCGTAGTGGGACATCCCTTCCGACAGCATGTTGCCGCCAGGTCCGCGCCCCGGGGTCAGGATGTTGGCCCACCACTGGTGCGCGGCTTCGTGCGCCACCACCGCGAACGCGGCGTGGGAGCGCGGATCGCTCTTCGTGAGGAAACCGATGCCCTCGCTGAAGGTGATGTTGGTGGGGAACCCCTGGGCGTAGCCGGCGTACGCCGGGAACTCGGAGAGCTTCAGGAGTTCCCAGGGAAAGGGGTGGAACCACTCCGTGTAGTGCTCCCGAGCCGCGTCCAGCGCGGCGGACATCTCCTCGACGTTGTAGTCGTGTTCCGGGTGGTAGTAGATGGCCGTGCCCCGGCCTTCCGCTACCGCGTAGCGGCCGGCGACGATGTTGAAGAGCCGCACCGGATGGTCGGATTCCCACACCACGGTGCGCCGTCCCTCCCGGAGTTCCTCGCTCACAAGCCGTCCGACGCTGTTCGCCGTGTACTCCTCCGGGACGGTGATCCGGATCCTGGTGGTGAAGGGTCTCCCTCCCCAGCCGAGAGCTGGCTCGGTCTCGCCCTCGAAGAAGTCGTCGGGGTATTCCCGCTGGTCGTAGCGGTTGTCCTCGTCCACGCCGATTCCCGGGAGGTACCCCGGAACCGGAGCGAAGGTGGGCGCGAAGGCGGTCAGGACGACTCCCGAGTCGAGGATGAACTGGCCGCGGCCGCCGACCCTTGTGCTCAGGCCGCGGGGGTACTGCAGCTCGTACTCGAAACCGACCGTCAGCGAACCGCCGGGAGCGAGCGGCTCCTCGGGGCTGAAGACGTAGAGCCCGGCGCGGTTCTCCGGTTCGTGGGGTTCCCCGTCCAGGGTCCACGCGATCGGGTCCCATGGTCCCGCGGTGATCGGTAACTCGGGGTACGCATGGTCCCGGTGGTTCACGAACGTGTAAGCGCCGGACACGGAGGCGTTGCGGGCCGCTGGCTCCAGATCCACGTCCAGATCCACGTGCGAAACCGACGGCATCCGAAAGTCGGTCCAGGTCGCCGTATTGCGCCTCCAGTAGTCCTTGCGGGCCTCCTCGGCGTCCGGGCCCTGGTCGCCCGCCCGGCCGCCGAAGAACAGCACCGCGGCCAGGACCGCCGGCGCCGCGGCGAAGGGCAGGAGACGGACTCCGCTCCGCAACACCGCGCGTGGCCGGAGCCGGTGCAGGATCCGGGTGGCGTCGAACTCCTGCCGCCCCAGCCATTTGAGCGCGAGGGCCAGGAGGAGCGGAATGAGACTCAGGTAGAGCAGGCGGTTCAGCAGCAGGGCGCGCCCGTCCAGCGAGAAGGCGCCCATGTCGCTCCAGAAGACCATCGAGTTCCAGGCGCTCCAGTTGGTGACCCAGGACAGTGCGTCGCCCACGTTCATCCGGTACACGGTGTAGATCAGCACCGCCAGCCCGAGTCCGTACACCGCGTACCGGTTCCGGAAGAGTGCGAATGCGGCGGTCACGAACGCCGTCCAGAAGAGGAACGTGGGGACCATTACCCCGCCCCACGCCGCGAGGAACGGCCAGAGGTCGAAGCCGACGGGATCACCGAGCACCTGCCGCACGGTGATGACCGCGGCGGACGCGATCAGCGCCACGGCCAGGATCCCCGCCGCCACCACCACGTTGCCCGCCGTCTTGCCGAGGAGCATGGCTCCCGTCCCGACGGGCGTGGTGCGGTAGATCTCGGCGAATCGCTGCGCCCGCTCCTTCATCAGCGACTCCACGGTGTAGAAGAGGAGCAGGACGCAGACGAGCAGGCTCAGGGTGTTGAACTGGCGCGCCGCCATTGCTCCCGAGGTCAGGAGCAGCGGGGAATCGAACGGTCCGAGCGCGAAGAGCGCCTGGCTGACGGACTGGTAGAGGATCAGCGGGACGAAGAGGTACATGCCCGCGCGGACGGTCAGTTCCCGAACCTCGACCCGGCCGATCGCGGCTGCCGCGGTCAGGAATCCCGGCGGGTCGGTCCGCATGGCGAGCTCACCGAGGGTTCTCGCGGAAGAGACCGGACCAGCTTGCGCAACTGCGGACGGCGCCTCCCGGCGCCCCCGCCGGAAGCCGATCACCAGCGAATCCGTGTCTCCACGAAGGAGCCGGCGCGCGGTGTTGCGCGCCGCCGCTTCGACCGCGAGGAGTCCGGCGCCGGCAAGCGCGATGCGGCTGAGCAGGAATCCGGTGTCGGGCGGCAGGGGCGCCGCGTTGTAGAAGTCGAGGCCCCGGTCCAGCTTCAGGAAGGTCTCGTTCAGCCACCGGAATCCCGAGGGGTCCGCGAGCATGAGCGCGCGGTTGATCGCCGGGTCGAGCCAGCTCGGCGACCAACTGATGAGAAACCCCAGGATGACGAGCAGCGTGGCCACCGGGAAGGCGAAGACCACGATGGGACGGCGGGTCCAGGCGCCGAGGAAGAACGGCACGCCGGCGAAGAACACGATCTGGGGAAGGCCGAGAAGCATCGCCGGAACCAGGTAGTTCCCGGGAACGAACGGGCCGATCTGCGGGGAGTGCGCCCCGGTCGCCAGGAGGTGGTTGAAGCCCATGGACGCGCCCAGGAACAGGCCCCAGATGACCAGGAAGGCGACTACCGCTCCGGCGAAGCTGCCCCACACGTACTCCCGGACGGTCAGCCGGGTGGAGTGGAGGACCTCGCCCACCCGATGTTCCGCATCCCGGATCAGCACGAGCCCCGCCCCGATGGCGAGGAACCAGGCGCCCATCGCGGTGATCAGGACCGACTGGAGCATGCTCTGGGCGAACACGGAGGTGATGTGCGACCGCTCCCCGCCGGCGGTGGCGTCGCCGCTGGAGATGGTCACGTTGCCCTGGGAGAAGCCCCAGGCCACGAGTACGAGAATCCCGAAGAGGAACCAGTAGGACGGGCGCCGGAGCGCCGAGGACAGTTCCCGGCGGGCAACGGCGGCCCACCGGGCGAACGAGGTCACGACTCTGGAGTCTCCGGCGGCCGCTCGCCGTCGCGGGCGGCGCCGTTCCGGGTGAGGAGGAGATAGGCGTCCTCGAGACTCGGAGCGACCGATTCGAAGCCGTCCGGCGGAGGTCCGTCCGGAGCGTGGACCCGCACCCGGTTCCGCCCTTCGATGAGGACCGCCTGCGTGATTTCGAAGCGATCCGCGAGTGCTTCCATCTCATGCTTGTCCACCGCGCCCTCGAAGATCGCGCCTTCGAGCCGGGACCGCGCTCCCCTGGGAGTGGTGTCCGCCACGATCCGCCCACCGGTCAGGATGGCCACTCTCGGACACAGCACGGAGATGTCCTCCACGATGTGCGTGGACAACAGGACCAACCGGTCTTCGGCCACCTCGGCCAGCAGCCGGTAGAAACGCAGCCGCTCCTCCGGATCGAGCCCGGCCGTGGGCTCGTCCACGACCACGATCCGGGGATTCCCGGCCAACGCCTGCGCGATGCCGAGCCGCTGCCGCATGCCGCCCGACCAGGTTCCCACCTTGCGCTTCGCGGCGTCCTGCAGGTTCACCCGTTCGAGGAGTTCCGCGGCAAGACGTTTCACGCCCCGCGGCGCCTTGACGCCCTTCAGCACGAGGAGGAAACGAAGCATCGCGGCCCCGCTGAGGTGCGGATAAAAGCCGAAGTGTTGCGGGAGGTAGCCGAGTTGACCGCGGATGCGCCGAGGGTCTCCGCTCACGTCCTCACCGTCAAGGAACACGGCGCCCGAAGTGGGCTCCAGCAGACCGGCGACGATGCGCATGAGGGTGGTCTTGCCGGCGCCGTTCGGTCCGAGGAGCCCGAGCATCCCGCGCGAGGCTTCGAGCGAGACGCCCTGGAGCGCCGCTACCGGCCCGGGGTAGACCTTGACGAGGTTTCTGATTTCGAGCATGAAGGCTGGGAGAGTAAGGGAGCGCCGGCCGCCGGGCCAGTTGCCGTCAAATGCCGTCCTGCGGGCCGCTCAAAGAGCCGTGATGGCGCCGCCGGCCTGGAACGCCGGCTTCAGCCGGGACAGCGGCCCCCAGGGCCGCTGGCGGTTTCTCGCTACCCCGGGTGCATTGGCGCGCGCAGCCGAGCCATCCCCGGGCATGGGGTCCATCTCGCCGCCCGCCATCGGCGGGCTGTGCCGGCTGAAGCCGGCGTTCCGAGCCGTGGCCGCCGTGAGACCGGGTAGCGGGGTGCGGTTTCGACCGCCTGTCGGCGGTCGATGCCGGCCGGAAGCCGGCGCTCCGAAGTTCCCCTACAGCTCCGCGTGTTGGGCGGCCGCGCCGGGGCCGAGGAAGGCTTCGACGTACTTCGCTCCGGTGCCGGTGTTGAAGAGCACCACGGTGTCGTCCTCGGTCACGTCGCCCGACTCGCGGAGCCGGCGCAGCGCGCTCAGGCAGGCGCCCCCCTCGGGAGCGGCGAAGATGCCCTCGGCGGCGCCGATCCGGCGGGCGTCGCGCATGAGTTCCTCGTCGCTGACCGCGATCGCCGTGCCGCCGCTCTCCCGGACCGCCGCCAGGATCAGGAAATCCCCGAGCGCCTTGGGCACGCGGAGACCGGAAGCCACGGTGTGCGCGTCCTGCCACATCTCGGAGGCTTCCGTTCCTTCCTCGAACGCCTTCGGGATGGGCGCGCAGCCCTCGGACTGCACGGACACCATCCGCGGCCGCTCCGGCCCGATCCAGCCGAGCTGCTCCATCTCGTCGAACGCTTTCCACATGCCGATGAGCCCGGTGCCGCCGCCGGTCGGGTAAAGGATCACGTCGGGCAGGCGTCCGAGCTGCTCGAAGACCTCGTAGCCCATCGTCTTCTTGCCCTCGATGCGGTAGGGCTCCTTCAGCGTGGCCACCTCGAAGAGGCCGCGGCCCGGCGCGAGTTCCGCGATCATGCGGCCCGCATCGGAGATGAGGCCGTCGATGGAGTGGACTTCGGCCCCGTACACCGACGCCTCGATCCGGTTCACCTCGGGACAGTCGCGGGGCACCGCGACCACGCACTCGATCCCGGCCCGGGCCGCGTAGGCGGCGGCCGCCCCTCCCGCGTTCCCCGCCGAGGGCAGGGCGATGCCGGGAGCGTCGAACTGGAACGCCGCCGAGACCGCCAGGCAGAGTCCCCGGTCCTTGAAGCTCCCCGTGGGGTTCATCCCCTCGTCCTTGATCAGAAGTTCCAGGATCCCGAGTTCGGCGCCCAGGGTGGGGGCCGGGTGGAGCGGCGTGCCGCCCTCCCCGAGCTTCAGGCAGTGGCGCTCCTCCTGGATCGGCAGGACCTCGTGGTAGCGCCAGAGGTCGAAGGGACGGTCCTTGATCGCCGCCGGGGTAAACGTCTCCGCCGCCGCAGCGAGGTCGTAGCAGGCGAGCAGTGGGTGCTTCTCGTTCGAGAGGTTCTGGGGCGCGAAGGCGTCGTGGCGATGCCCGGTCTTCGAGCACTCCAGGTGGGTGAGATAGGAGTACGGGGCGGCCACGTCAGACCGAGAGGATGCTCTCTTCCTTGCGGGAGGCGATCTCCACGATGCGCTTCACGTGGGCGTCGGTGGCTTTTTGGACCTCGGCCTCGAGGTCGTGCTCGAGGTCCTCCGACAGCTCCTTGCCCTTGACCAGTTTCTTGGCGCGCTGGTTGGCGTCGCGCCGCACCTGCCGGAGCGCGTTCTTGTGCTCTTCCGCCATCCGGTTGATGCTCTTCGCGAGCTGTTTCCGCCGTTCCTGGCTGAGTGGCGGGATCGGGATCCGGAGCAGGGTCCCGTCCGAGGCCGGGTTCAGGTCGAGATCGGCTGCCCGGATCGCCCTGTCGATCGCGGGCAACAGGTTCCGCTCCCAGGGCTGAACGGTGATGGTGCTGGCGTCGGGAGTCTTCAGGGTGGCGACCTGGTTCAGCGGCATGAGCTGTCCGTAGTAGTCCACCCGGACCGAATCCAGCAGGGCCACCGACGCCCGGCCGGTACGGACGGAAGCCAGTTCGTGCTCGAACACCTCGACCGTCTTGTCCATCCGGCGGTTCAGGTCGTCCAGAATCTGGTGATCCATCGCTTCCGCTCCCTCCGCGGCCCTACCCGTCGCGGGCCGGCTTTTCGACCCGGGTCCCGACGTCGTCGCCCCGAGCGGCTTGTTGAATGTCGTCCTGGTGGCACACCACGATCGGGAGGTCGTTCTCCATGCACAGCGAGATCGCGGTGGTGTCCATGAAGCGAAGCTCCTGCCGGATCGCTTCCAGATAGGTGAGCCGGCGGATCGGACGGGCCTCCGGGTCCTTCTCCGGGTCGCCGGTGAAGACCCCCGGCACCCGCGTGGCCTTGATGAGCACGTCCGCGCGAATCTCGTTTGCCCGGAGCGCGGCGGCGGTGTCCGTCGAGAAGTAGGGGTTTCCGGTTCCCGCCGCGAAGAGGGTGATCCGTCCCTTCTCGAGGTGCCTGAGGGCCCGGCGGCGAATGAAGGGTTCGGCGACCTGCCGGACGGTGATCGCGGACATCACCCGCGTGTGGCACCCGAGCTTTTCGAGCGCTTCCTGGACGGCGAGGGCGTTGATGAGAGTGGCGAGCATGCCCATCGAATCCGCGGTGACCCGGTCCATGCCGCGGGTTTCGGCCCCGAGACCCCGGAAGATGTTCCCGCCACCGATCACGCACGCGGTCTCGATGCCCTCCTTGTGGACCGCGGCGATGAGCCGCGCCATCCGCTCCACCTCACCCGGAGAGATGCCGGCGTGCTCCTCGCCCTTGAGCGCCTGGCCCGACAGTTTGAGCAGAACCCGGCGCGGTGGGTTCGGCCGCCTCCCGCTCATGCGGTCATGGTACGCGGCTTTCGCCGCGACCGGACGCGAAAAGCGAGAAGCGCTAGATCTGTTCGCCGCGCTCGAAGCGGATGAAGCGCCGCACCTGGATGTTCTCCTTGATGGCTTGCGCGGCCTCCAGGATCCGGTCCTGGACGCGCAACTTCTTGGAGTCGTCGAGGGCGTACGGCTGCTCGACAAGCACCCGCTCGGAGAGGAACCGGTCGAGCTTCCCGGACACGATGCGGTCAACCACCGCGGGCGGCTTGTTCGCGCTCTTCGGATCCTGCGCCAACTGCGCGCGGATGAGGTCCGTCTCGTCGCGGATCACGTCCTCGGGAACGTCCTCCCGCCGGACCCAGCGCGCCGGGGCGGGATAGGCGCAGGCGATGTGGATCGCCACGTCGTTCGCGAGGTCGCGGAACGTCTGGTTCCGGGCCACGAAATCGGTCTCGCAGGAAAGCTCCACCATCACCCCGATCCGGTGATCGTGGATGTACGAGTGGATGAGCCCCTCGCTGGTGGTTCGTCCCGCGCGGCGCTCCGCCGCCGCGGCGCCCTTCTCGCGCAGCAGGCGAATGGCCTTGTCGAAGTCTCCGTCCGCGTCCACAAGTGCTTTCTTGCAGTCGGCGAAGCCCGCTCCGGTCAGGTCCCGGAGCTTCTTGACGTCCTGGGCGCTGATGGCGGCCATGTGGGGAATCCTCCTGTTGAAGCCGCCGGGGCGACTTTCTTGGCGGTGTCTCGAGGGTGTCCGGTCAGCCGGTGGTGGCCGGCGCCGGATCCTCGGTTTCTGAACTGGCGACGGTGCTCGGGGTCCCGGCGGTGTCCGGGTCCGGAGCCGCGGTGCCGCCCGCCGCGGACGCTTCGCCGGACGCCGCCGAGTTGCCCGCGCCGGCACTCCTCGCGTCCGGGTCGGCCGCCGTGGGGCCGCTCGAAACCGGGGTGGCGGCCTCGGCAGGTGGAGCGGCATCCGCAGCCCCGTCCGGCGCCGCACCGTCCCCGTCGGCGCCGAAGGCCGTCAACCCGCGAAGCTGCCGCCCGTCGTCGAACGCGCTCGCAATGCGCTCGGCGAAGAGGCGGATCGCCCGGAGGGCGTCGTCGTTCCCCGGGATCACGTAGTCGATGAGGTCGGGGTCGCAGTCGGTGTCCACGATGGCCACGATCGGGATCCCGAGCTTCCTTGCTTCCTGGACCGCAATCATTTCGTTCTTGGGATCCACGATGCACACCGCGTCGGGCAACCGGTCCATCTTCTCGATGCCGCTCAGCGTCTTTTCCATCCGCCGGCGGCGCTTGTCGAGGCGCGACCAGGCCTTGTTCGAGAAGCCCCCCTGATCGGCGTTCTCGGTGATCTCCCGCAACTCCTGGAACTTGGCGATGCTCTTGCGGATCGTCTGGAAGTTGGTGAGCAGTCCCCCGAGCCACCGGTGGTTCACGTAGAACGCCTCCACCCGGGCGGCTTCCGAGGCGATGACCTCCTGCGCCTGGCGTTTGGTGCCGACGAAGAGAATCGTCTTGCCCTCGGCGCCGAGCTTCGAAATGAAGTTCAGCGCGTCCCGGAAGAGCGGCAACGTCTGGTTGAGATCCACGATGTGGATCCCGCTCCGCGATCCGTAGATGTACGGCCGCATCCGCGGGTTCCACCACTTCGTCTCGTGTCCGAAGTGGAGCCCCGCTTCGAGCAGGTCCCGCATCGTTACGGTCGTGGACATCGGATCAACGGCAGGCGGAAGCCCGCCAGCCAAAGCTCGGAAGCAGCGGGCGAGCCATCGTCAGCGCTTGGAGTACTGGAAGCGCTTCCGCGCTCCCGGCTGTCCGTATTTCTTGCGCTCCTTGCGCCGCGCATCCCGGGTGAGGAAACCCCGGCGCTTGAGTTCCGGCCGCAGCCGCGCGTCGTTGTCGCTCAGCGCCCGGGCGATCCCGAGCCGCACCGCGGCCGCCTGTCCGGACAATCCGCCGCCCTTGACGCGGGCATCGATATCCACGGCGCCGCCCTGGTCGGTGGCGAGCAGCGGCTGGGTAACCCAGTTCTGGTACGCCTCTCTCGGGAAGTAGTCGGCGAGCGGCCGCTGGTTCACCAGGATCTCGCCGGAGCCGTTCCGGAGGTAGACCCGGGCGATGGAGCTTTTCCGCTTGCCCGTCCCGTAGGCGAGGGGTTCTGGCATCAGGATGACGGGCCGAGGTGGGCGGGGAGGGGTTCCGGCTGTTGGGCCTCGTGCGGGTGTTCGCCGCCTGGATACACCTTGAGCTTGGTGAACTGCGAACGCCCGAGACTGCCCTTGGGCAGCATCCCCCGCACCGCGCTCTCGACGAGGCGCTCGGGGTGGCTGCTGCGGACCTGGGCGGCGGTTCTCGACTTCAGGCCGCCGGGCCGTCCGCTGGTCCGGTAGTACACCTTCTGCTCTTCCTTGCGGCCGGTGAGGCGGACCCGGGCGGCGTTCAGGACGATCACGTGGTCACCACAGTCGAGGAACGGAGTCCAGGAAGGCTTGTGCTTGCCGGTCAACACCCGGGCGACCCGGCTCGCGAGGCGGCCGAGGGGCTGGTCGCCCGCATCCACCACGAACCAGCGGCGCCTGATTTCACTGGCGCGCGCGAAGGTTGTGCCTGCCGAACGGGACAAAACGCTGAGGATACGGGTGGCTGGAGGTGCGATTGCGGTGGTTTGAGCTGTTCCAGAGTAAAAAAATTTCGGGCGCGTCGCTTCCCGGCAGGTCCCGGTCCGAATGCCGCCGGAACGTGCGGAGATCGCGGAGTCGCCCGAAGCGGGCAGTATAACAGCCGGTACGCAGGCGGATGCGTCCCACTTTCTTCCGCCCGGCCGTCCCGTAAAGTTGCCCCGGAGGTTGGCGCCATGCACGAAAGCCCCGCTCTCGACTCCGGGAAAACCCCGGCTCCCGAGGCCGGCGATCCCCGGTCGGATCCACGAGCGCTGCGCGCCGACTGCCGGGACGGCCGGTTCTCCGAGACGACCTCCGGAGCGTGTCCCGGGTTCGCCCAGGCCAACCTGATCGTGCTGCCGCGTTCGCTCGCCAGGGATTTCCGGACGTTCTGCGACCGGAATCCCAAGCCCTGTCCCCTCCTGCTGATGAGCGAGAGCCCGGTGCTGAGGGCCCTGGCTCCGGGAGCGGATCTGAGGACCGACCTCCCCCGCTACCGGGTGACCCGCCACGGCGGTCAGCCGCTCGAAACCGACGACGTGCGGGACGCGTGGGACCCGGACCTGACCGCTTTCCTGCTCGGATGCAGCTTCGGTTTCGAGGCGGGACTCGTCGAGGCCGGAATCCGGCTCCGGCACCAGGACGAGGGTCGCATCGTGGCGATGTACCGCAGCGGGAGGGAGTGCGAGCCGGCGGGGCCCTTCCACGGCCACCTCGTGGTCACGATGCGGCCGATTCCGGAGTCGCGGGTCGAGGACGCGGTGCGGATCAGCGGCGAACAGCCGCTCGCCCATGGGGCGCCGGTACATATCGGCGACCCGGCCGCGCTCGGGATCCATGATCTCTCCCGGCCTGACTGGGGTGAGGACGGGGGACTGCTGCCGGGAGAAGTGCCGGTCTTCTGGGCCTGCGGGGTGACCTCGCAGGTCGCCTGCCACAACGCGCAACCGGACCTCCTCATTTCCCACGCGCCGGGCCACATGTTCGTCACCGACGTCCCGGTGGCCGAGCAGATCCAGCGGGCCGCATAGCCCGGACCGCGAGGTAACGCAATGAGAATTACGCTCCTATCGCTCCTCATCCTGCTCGTCCCGGAGCTCGTCTCGGCCCAGTGGACGAACCGCTACCCGAAGCTCGAGGGGTACTCCCACCACGTGTACGTGGAGGGGTTCGAACTGCCGATGGTGGTCGCCGGGCCAACCGATCCGGCTCCTTCACCGGACGGCGGGACCATCGCCATCGCCGCACGCGGCTGGATCTGGCTGCTCGATCCCGAGACCGGAGTTGCCCGGCGCGTCACCAGCGGGCCGGGACTCGACAGCCGCCCCGCTTGGCATCCCGACGGGACCCGGCTGGCGTTCCTCCGCGATGACAGCGAACGTCTCACCATCTGGTCGCTCGACCTCGGTTCGGGCGAGGAGACGCTCCTGTTCGAAGACGACTCCATCGTCCTCGACCCCGCCTGGTCGCCGGACGGGGAAACGCTCTACTTCAGCGCCTCCACCGAGGGCGATCTCGACATCTGGCGGCTTTCGCTCGAGACGGGCGAGCCGGCGCGGGTCACGGAGCGGCGCGGCCTGGAGGTGCGTCCGCAGCCGCTTGCCGGCGGGGGCCTCGCCTACCTGTCGAAGGGCCGGTCGTCCGCTGACGCGGTGATCGTCCGGGACGCTTCGGGGGCCGAGACCTCACTGCGGGCCGAGTCCATCGCCTCGCAGGCCCGGCCCGGCGCGGCGCCGGGAAAGGCTGTCCTGGCGCTGAACTGGCCGGCGGGCGACGGGGGCGACGGCTACCGGCTGATGCTGCTGGATCCCGAGAAGGTGGATCCGATGGAGCTGGTAGCCGCCCGGGGACTGCCGCTGACGCCGGCGTTCACGGCGGACGGGGAGTCGGTGATCTACACGGAGGCGGACGAGAACGAGGAGTTCCGCCTGCGGAAGATCAGCACGCGCGGCGGCCCGGTAGCGGACGTTCCGATTCGCAGCTGGGACTTCGGGGCGCCGCTGGCCCGCGTGCGGATCACCACGCGGAAGGCGGACGGAATGCCGCCGGTGCCGGCGCGGCTCGAAGTGCTGGATCCCATCGGGCATCCTGCGGTCATCCCCGGGGTGTTCCCCCGGTTTGACGGGACCCACGGCCGGGTCTACTTCTACTCGCCCGGGGTCGTCGAGGTCGAGGTGCCGGCATCCCCGGCGGGGGAGGTGCGGATCAGCGCGACACACGGATTCAGCAGTCTCCCCGCCACGGCATCGGTACCCGTTTCCCCCGGAGAAACGGCCGAGGCCGAACTGGTCTTCGAACCGCTCTGGGATGCGCGGGCCGCCGGCTACCGCTCCGCCGACCACCACTTCCACCTCAACTACGGGGGCGTCACCAGGCTCTCCCCGGACGATCTGGAACTGCTGCAGGCGGGGGAGGACCTGGATCTCGGCACGCCGCTGATGGCCAACCTCCATCACCGGAGGAACGACACCGAGTTCTTCATGGACCGCCGGGTGGAGGACGTCCCGGCCGTCCTCTTCGGGCAGGAGATCCGCTCCCACTTCCTGGGCCACCTCGGCCTGATCGGCATCGAGAGCGTGTTCTGGCCCTGGTTCTGGGGACCGGGGTATCCGGTCTACGAGGCCGACGACCGTCCCAATCTGGACGCGCTGGTCCATTCGCGGAGCCAGGGTGGGGTGAGCGCCTACATGCACCCGGTGTCGCGCCCGGATCCTTTCGGGAGCGAGGCGGGGCTGGGCGCGATCCCGATCATGGTGATCCCCGACGCCCTGCTCGGCGATCTCGATACCCTCGAGGTGGCGTGCCTGTGGACCAATGAGTTCGGCACCGCGGACCTCTGGCACCGGTTCCTGAACCTCGGGGTGCCGCTCGCCGCCTCCGCCGGCACCGACGTGATGCTCGACTACCACCGGACCATGGCGGTGGGAACCACCCGGATCTACGTTCACGTGCCGGGGCCGTTCCGGATCGCGGCATACCTGGAGGCGCTCCGGGCGGGGAAGAGCTTCGTCACGACCGGCCCGCTCCTCGACTTCCGGGTGGAGGGCGCGCGTCCCGGCGACGCGGTCGGGCAGGGTGGGGAGGCCGCCTGGACCCTGACGCTGGCCCACACCGGCCCGGTGGCGCAGGTGGACCTGATCGTGAACGGGGAGGCGGTGGACACCCTTTCGGGACTCGACGGTCCCGGCGTTCGCGAACTGACCGGCTCCCTGAGTCTCCCGGACGGGGGCTGGGTCGCGGCCCGGGCCCACGGCGGTCCGGAGAGCTGGCCCGGGATGAACGGTTCGGTTTTCGCCCAGACGTCACCCGTCTGGATCGGCGAGGTGGGAAGTCACGATGCGGGGACGGCGGACGCAGCGGCTCGCGATCTTCTTCGCGCCCTCGATCACTCCGAAGCCGAGGTGCGGGAGCGCTACGGCGAGCTGCCGATCCCCCGCATCCTCGAACGGTTCGCGCTGGCCCGAGAGCGGCTGCAGGATTTCCTGCGGTAGGGACACGAGGGAGTCTGCGATGAGTTCGATCGACCGCCGTCGCTTCCTCCAGCGGCTGGCCGTCTCTGTGCCGTCCCTGATAGGGCTGGTGCGTCGCAGCGAGGCAAAGGGACTGGCTCCGCCGGCAGTACCAGCCCAATCGACCGCACCCGCCGCATCAGTAGTGCCGCTGGGCGCGCCCCACTACGGACAACTGGCGATCAGCTCGGACAGTCCGCAGTTCGAGATTCCCGCGGGCTTCCGCTGCGTACCCCTGAGTTCGGGCGGCGTCGCTTCGTCCGTACGACCCGATCTCGAAGTGCCCAACGCCTTTGACGGCATGGCCGCCTTCCCGTTGCCGAACGGCAATGTCCGCCTGATCCGCAACCACGAGATGGTCGACAGCGCGACCAGTCCGCACGCGCGACCCATCGGCGAGCCCTACTACGATCCACGGGCCACCGGAGGAACCACGTCGCTGGAGGTCCGGATCTCGGAGTCAGCTGGTGACCTGAAAGTCGACCTGGTGGATGAGTTCGTGTCCCTGGCGGGCACCTGTGTGAACTGCGCCGGCGGGCCGACGCCCTGGGGAAGCTGGCTGTCCTGCGAAGAGACCGTGCGAGGCCCGCAGGACGGCTACCGGCGGCCACACGGGTACATCTTCGAGGTTCCGGTGAGCGCCGCGGGGCCGGTGGATCCGTTGCCGCTACGCGCGATGGGGCGTTTCGTGCACGAGGCCGCGGCGGTGGATCCGGCCACCGGGATCGTCTACGAGACCGAGGACCGGGACTACCAGCCGGACGAGGAGGCGGGCGCGGGCTTTTACCGATTCATCCCCGATCAGGCGGGAGTGCTGTCCGCGGGAGGCCGTCTGCAGATGCTGGCGATCACCGGCCGACCCGGAGCCGCGCTGGCGCTGGGACAGACGGTTGGCGCCGTGTTGCCTGTCCACTGGGTGGACATCGACGATCCCGATCCTGCGGATGCCGAAGAGAATCCACTGGCGGTCTTCAGGCAGGGCCGGGCAAAGGGCGCCGCGAGCTTCGACCGGCTCGAAGGCGCCTGGTATGGAGACGGTGGCATCTACATCGTGTCGACCAGCGGCGGCGCCGCCCGATGCGGACAGGTCTTCCACTACCGTCCCACATCCGATGACGCCGGCGAACTGACGGTGGTCTTCGAGTCATTGTCCAGCCTGATGCTGGATGCGCCGGACAACGTCGTGGTCAGCCCGCGGGGCGGGGTGGTGCTCTGTGAAGACGGCACCGACGATCACTACATCCGGGGTCTGAATCGCGAGGGGCAGATCTTCAACCTCGTGCATGCGCCCAACCCGGTCGGTGAGTACGCGGGAACATGTTTCAGCCCTGACGGAAGGGTGTTGTTCTTCAACGTGCAGGGATCGTCGCGCGCCGGCGGTTCACGGTCGAGCACGACGTACGCGATGTGGGGGCCCTGGGAAGAGGGGCCGGTGTAGCGCGGCGTTACTTGAGCACCGGTCCGATCTACTCCCCCAGATCCACCACCTGGATGTTCCGCCAGCGCACCCTGATCCCGCCCCCGTCGTGGATCTGGAGTGCGATCGAGCCCTCCGCCGCCCCGATCTGGTCGTCCTCGAAGTCCACCATCCGGGTCCCGTTCAGCCAGGTGGTCACCCGGTCGCCCACCGCCCGGACGCGCAGGGTGTTCCACTCGCCCATGTTCAGCGCCTCGTCGAGCGCCGGATCGGGCTGCACCAGCCAGCCGCGGCCGTACGACTCGTAGATCCCGCCGGTGAAGAGGCCGGGAGGCGCCACCTCGGCCTGCCAGCCATTGACGATCGTGCCCTCGACGCTCGAACGGAAGAAGACCCCGCTGTTGCCGTCGGCTTCCTGCAGGAAGTCGATCGTCAGGTCGAAGTCGCGGAACGTCCGGGCGGTCTTCAGGTAGCCGTACTCGGCGTCGGGTCCGCTCTCGCACACGAGTTCTCCGTTCTCGACGTACCAGCGCTCGGTGCCATGCACCTGCCAGCCGTCGAGATCCTCGCCGCCAAACAGGGAGACCGGTTCCAGGGGCCGGATCCTGATGCTCCGGTACCAGACGTTCCTGCCGTGGTCCTGGAGGCCGATCGGCCCTGACGCCGCGCGGCCGTAACGCGGATAGGGAGCGAACTTGCTGGCCGCGACCAGCTCCTCCCACTCCGGCGAGCCGAACTCGTACTCCACCGTCTTCGTCCCGTTCAGCCAGTGCTCCACGTGGTTGTTCAGCACCCGGATGCGGCCCTCGTTCCATGCGCCGGGGCCGTGCAGGGTCTTCTCGCCAGCGGCGTGCAGGTCGTAGTTGTCGCCGGTGAGATGTTTGTGCATGTCCATCGTCCCCATCTCGATGTAGGCGTCGTCGTCGAGCACCTGGTACTCGGGGGCGTTGAACCAGATCTCGGAGCCCTCCTCCTCGATCACCCGGTAGAGGACGCCGCTGTTGGCCACCTCGGAGAGCCGGAACTCGAACTTGAGGTCGAAGTCGGTGAAGGACTCCGTGGTGACGATATCCCCGCCCACGGGGACGTCCGGGTCCGTGGCGGTCGCCCCCACGACCAGCATCCCGTCCATCACCCCCCAGCCGGTGTCCGGAAACTCGTCGCGGTTGTAGCCGCGCCACCCCGCGGCCGTCTCGCCGTCGAAGAGGAGGCGCCAGCCCGCGGCGCGCTCGGCTTCGGTGAGGGTGTTGGGCGCTCGCTCGGGGCCGCCCACGCCGGAATCCGTGTCTCCGGCGGGGGGAGACTCGGCGACATCCGCGCAACCGGCGGCGAGAACCGCCGCCAGCAGCGCTTTCCTGATCGTGTGCATGTCGTTTCTCACGTTCATCAGGCGAGCCTCATCGCGTCGGGGTCCCAGCGGACGCTGCGGTCCTGGAAATAGGCGAGATTGCAGGCCAGCGCGGGAGCGGCGGCCCGGAGGCCGAAGGCCGCGTCCTGCAGCACCGGCGGCCCGCCCCGGACCGCCTCGAAGAAGTTGAAGTAGTGGTCCACCAGCGCGCCGCGGTAGCCGCGCTCGACCGCGTGGTGGATCTCCACCGGGGGCTGCATGCGGACCCGGGCGGGCAGGCCCTCCGCGTCCCCCGCCGCGTCGGCCATCTTTTCCCGGGAGAAAGCGTCCATCGGATCCACGGCCACGTTCTTTCGCAGCACCACCTCGGTCCAGGTGACGTCCATCGACCCCTCGCTGCCGACGAGCCGCAGGAACGTGCTGCCGGAGGTCCCGTCCACGAAATTGACGCGCAGCGACAGGTTGAAGCCGGGGTGCGTGTCGGTCTCGGGATAGTCGAACATGCCCAGGAGCACGTCCGGCACCTCGCGGCCGTCCTCCCAGTAGCGCAGCCCGCCGGTCGCCTGGATACGCGTCGGACCGCGCGAGCTCACGATGAAGTGAAGACTGGAAAAAAGATGGACGAAGAGGTCGCCCGCGACCCCGGTGCCGTAGTGGCGGTAGTTGCGCCAGCGGAAGACGCGCAGCGGGTCGTAGGGAACCACGGGCGCCGGTCCCAGGAAACGCTTCCAGTCCACGGTTTCTTCGGATGCGCCGGCGGGGATCGGATACTGCCAGGCGCCCAGCGGATCGTTGCGCGCCCAGAAGCCCTCGGCGTAGTTGAGCTCGCCGATGGCGCCCTCCTCGTAGAGCTCCTTGGCCTTCTCGTTGCCGAGCGAACTCATGCCCTGGCTGCCCACCTGGAAGACACTTCCGGACTCCTCCTGGGCCTGGATCAGGCCGTGGCCCTCGGCAATGTCGTGCACCATGGGCTTCTCGCAGTACGCGGCCTTCCCCGCCTCGAGCGCGTCCACCGAGACGGACTGGTGCCAGTGGTCGGGCGTGCCCACGATGACCGCGTCCACATCGTCGCGGGCGAGCACCTCCCGGTAGTCGCGGGTGGTGAAGATGGCCCCGTGGCGCTCGCGGGCGGCGTCCAGGCGGCCGTCGAAGATGTCGCAGGCCGCCACCAGTTCGACCCCCGGGATGCGCAGCGCCGTGTCCACTCCGGCCATCCCCATCCCGCCCGCCCCGATCACGGCGAGGCCGATCCGGTCGGAGGGGGCGACCTGGCCGCCGGGAGACTCGCGGGCCCGTTCGCGGGCCATCATCCGCCGTTCGCCGAAGAGCGCGGACGGGGCGGTCGCGGCCCCCGCCGATCCGGCGGCGACGGTCTGGATGAACTTCCGCCGACTGCGGGCGGTTGCTCGGGGATCGGGTCCTGGTGTTTCACTCATGGGTTGGTCCGTTTGAAGGGGGCGGATCCCCGAGGAAGGCGAGCATATGGGCGCGGTCAGACGAGCGGGAACAGGGCGGCCAGCAGCAGGACCTGCAACACCCCGAACACCCCCACCGCGGCGGCGACCGCGGTCCAGGTGCGGAACGTCTCCCCCTCGCCGAACCCGGACATCCGTCCCACCACCCAGAAGCCGCTGTCGTTCATCCAGGAGGCCACCATCGAACCGAATCCGACTGCGGCGAAAAGGTAGGCCGGGTGGAAGGACAGCGCGGCCGGATCGGGCACCAGCGAGGCAACGATCGCCGATCCGGTGAGGATGGCGACCGTCCCGGAGCCCTGCGCGAGCTTCAACAGGGAGGCGATCCCGGCGGCGAGCAGGAGGAGGACGAAGCCGTCCGCGGCGGATGACACCCGGGCGAGGTCCTCCGTGATTCCGGCGCCGGCGAGGGCGCGCCCGAAGGCGCCTCCGGCGGCGGTGATCAGGATGATGGGCCCGGCCTCGCCGATGGCGTTCCCGAAGGAGCCCAGGAGCCGCCGGACCGGAGGCCGGTGGGTCCTCCAGAGCACGAAGGCCGCGGCGAAGGCCGCCAGGAAGAGCGCCGCGTTCCGGTGCCCCAGCACCGCCGCCCAGGCGGCCCCGGGGATCACCCCGCCGCCGCTGGCGGCAGCGACCGAGGCCCCGCTCATGAGCACCACCGGCAGCGCGATGGGAAACAGGGAGGCGAAGATGCCCGGACGATCGGCGTGGGTTGTGGTTTGGCTTGAGCCGGGCGCTTCGGCCGGTTCGACGTTCAGGCCGCGCGCGAACCGCGGCGCGATCAGGAGGGTGGCGGCGACGGGCAGGATTCCGAGGAACAGTCCGAACCCGATGGCGGTCCCCAGATCGAGCCCGAGGTTGTCGGCCATCCCCAGCGGGCCGGGCGTTGGCGGGACGAGCGAATGGGTGGCGACGGCGCCCGCGCAGATGGCCATCACGAACATCGGGTAACGGCCGGGAGCGCGGCGGGCGAGCGCGCGGGCCAGCGGGATCAGCAGGAAGAACACGGTGTCGAAGAACACCGGGATCGAGAGCACGTAGGCCGCGGCGGCGAGCGCCCAGACGGCCCGGCCCTCGCCGAACAGGGCGAGCAGCGATCCGGCGATGCGGTCCGCGGCCCCGCTCCGCAGCAGGCAGTCGCCGATGATGGCCGCGAGGGCGATGGCGATCCCGATGGCCCCGACGAGGTCCCCGAAGGCGCTTCCGGTCGCTTCGAGAGCCGCGAAGACCCGTTCCGGGGCCGGGAGTTCGGACGGAGCGAGCGAGCCGGCGAGGATCGCTCCCAGGGTCAGTGCCAGGAACGGATGGAGGCGCAGAACGCCGATCGTGACCGCGACGAACAGGGTCCCGAGGAGGACGGCGGTCATGGGCGGGAGAGGATGTTACGCCGCCGCTGGCGGCGCCTCAGCGCGGGCGCGGCACCAGCAGCAGGCGCTCCATCCGGGGATCGATGTAGGTCGTCGTCTCGCCGTCGAAGATCGCGTCCTCTTCGAGGGCGATCCGGACTTCCTGGCCGTCCCACTCGGGCACGGCGACCCGGGCGTTCAGCTCGATCGAGTGGGCGGTCATCGGAAAGAGTTCGTAGTCGCCCTTGCCGGGCACGCCCTCCTGGCGGTCCCAGAGGCCGATGGTGGGACCCGCCGCGTGGCCGTGGAAGCCGATCGGGTGCGTGTAGATCGAGGCCTTGATCCCCTCGCTCTCCGCCTGGGCCAGGGCGGCGGCCAGGATCTCGTTGCCGGTCCGTCCGGCGACGAACTCGTCCGTCAGGATGTCCTGGAGCCGGTTGCCCGTCGAGAAGGCCTCCCGCAGTCCCGGCGGAGCGCCCGTCTCGCCGTGGCGGAGCACGTAGGCGTGCATCTGCGTATCCGTGTTGAGCCGGAGATAGGTGATTCCGAAGTCCACGTGGATCAGGTCTCCCGGCAGGATGGTGTCCGGGGGCGGCCGGGAAGAGAAATCTCCCTGTTCGCCGGCGTCACCGCCGAACATCGCGCCTTCATGCCGCTGCACCGAAACCCCCGGCTGGAACCAGGTCTGGAGCTTCAGTTCGCGGATCCGCTCCCGGTACCACCAGGAGAGGTCCTGCGTGGTGGTGACCCCCGGCTGGATGGCTTTTTCCGAGAGTCCGTCCGCAATGATCGAGCGGGCCAGGCGGACCACGGCCGGATAGACGGCCATCTCCTCCGGGGTCCGGGTCTCGAGCCAGGCGATGGCGAGCCGCTCGGCGTCGTGGAGCCGGCCCGCCAGGTCGGAACCGAGCGCCTCCCGGAGGGCGTCGTACTCGGTGGACGTGATTCCGTCGGCGAGGCCGAAGTCCGTCGAGCGGTTGACGCCGATCACCCGGGGGTCTCGCTCGCGGACCAGTTCGGCCACCCGGGCCCATTGGTCGGGCTCGGTTTCCGGGTCCCAGGCGCCCGGAATGCCTCCGATGTCGTAGCGCGCCACCGCGAAGCGCTCCACGCCTTCCTCCGCGCCGCGGTCGTGGAACACCAGCACGGTCCGCCGCCGCGCCGCCAGCCAGGTGTAGGGGAGCATGGTGCGGATGACCGGGTCCTCGTTGTATTCCCGCGCCGCGACGATCCACAGGTCCACGCCCTCGCGCCGCATGATTTCGGGCAGGACGGTCTCGAAGCGGATCTCGAGCCAGCGGTCCACGAGCGCCGCCCGCTCCCGCAGGGGGAGGACCGTGGGCGCCGACTGTCCGGCCGCGATCAGCGGCAGCACGAGAGCCGCGAGCAGAGCGGGAATGACCAGATTCCGGTTCCAGCGCATGGGGGTTCTCCTTTGTCCGTCCCGGGGGGCGGCGCGGGCAGCATACCGATAGACTCGGGCGCCGCCCGTTCCCGCGGACCCGATTTCCGACCGGAGCGGCCCGCGGAGGAAGACCCATGGCCCAACGCCTGTTGCGAATCGCGCTCCTCTTGACCGCGGCGGTCGCCGCCGGCTGCGGCGAGCCCTACGACGTGGTGCTGGCCGGTGGCGAAGTGCACGACGGCAGCGGCGGCGCCCCCCGGTTGGCGGACGTGGGCGTGCGGGACGGCCGGATCGCGACGGTCGGTGATCTCTCCGGAGCCCGGGCGGAGACGAGGGTGGATGTCTCGGGGCTCGCGGTGGTGCCCGGCTTCGTGGACCTCCACAGCCACGCCGTGCGCGGCGTGCTCCGCCATCCCCTGGCCGAGAACTACCTCCGGCAGGGGGTGACGACCGCCATGGGCGGCCCGGACGGCGGGTCGCCGCTGCCGATCGGAGAATGGCTCGCGGAGTTCGAAGCCGAGGGCTCCGCCATCAATATGGGGCTGATGGTCGGACACGGCACCATCCGCCGCGAAGTGCTGGGCCTCGAGGACCGGGCGCCGACCGAGGCGGAACTCGACGAGATGCGGGCGCTGGTGGACCAGGCGATGCGGGAAGGCGCCTACGGGCTCTCTACCGGCCTCAAGTACGCGCCGGGAACCTTCGCCGAAACCGAGGAGGTCATCGAGCTCGCCAAGGTCGCTGCCCGCTACGGCGGCATCCACGTGAGCCACATGCGGGAGGAGGGGCTCACGCTGATGGACTCGGTGCGCGAGACCATCCGCATCGGAGAGGAAGGGGGCCTGCCGACGCAGCTCACGCACCACAAGGTGGTGGGAGCTCCCATGTGGGGCCAGAGCACCGAAAGCTTGCGGCTCGTGGACGAGGCGGTGGCGCGCGGGGTGGACGTGACGATCGATCAGTACCCCTACACGGCTTCATCCACCGGGCTGACGATCCTCTTTCCCGGTTGGAGTCTCGCCGGTGGAAATGATGCGCTGCTGGAACGTCTCCAGGACCCGGAGACGCGCGAACGCATCCGCCAGGAGATCAAGACCAACATCGAGGTGGACCGCGGCGGCGGCAGCCCCGACAACGTGCAGATCTCCCGCTGCGAATGGGACCGCTCGCTCGAGGGGAAGAGCATGGGCGACATCCTGCGCGAGCGAGGTCTCGAGTCGAACCCGGAGAACGGGGCGACCCTGGCGCTCGAGCTGCAGGAAAAGGGTGGCTTCGGCGGCGTCTTCCATGCAATGCACGAAGACGACGTGCGCCGGATCATGGCCCATCCCCGCACGATGATCTCTTCGGACGGGGGCGTGGTGGCGCCCGGGGAAGGGGTGCCGCACCCGCGCAACTACGGCACCTTCTCCCGGGTGCTGAGCCTCTACGTCCGGGAAGCGGGCCTGCTGTCCTTCGAGGAAGCGATCCGGAAGATGGCGTCCTTCCCCGCCCAACGGCTGAGCCTGGAGGGCCGGGGGATGATCGAGGAAGGGGCCATCGCCGACATCGCCGTCCTGGATCCGGCGACGGTGGAGGAACACGGCGAGTTCGGCGATCCGCACCACTACTCGACGGGAGTGCAGCACGTGCTGGTATCGGGAGTCTTCGTGCTTCAGGACGGGGAGGTGACGGGGGCGAGGCCCGGGAAGGCGCTCCGCTTGAACACTCCGTGACGTCCGCGGCAGGCGGTGGATCGCGGCCCCGGGTGGTGGCCGCGATCGACCAGGGGACCACGAGCAGCCGCTGCCTCCTCTTCGCCCGCGACGGCGCCATCGTCGGCTCGGCCCAGCTCGAGCACCGCCAACTCACGCCGCGTCCCGGTTGGGTGGAGCACGACGCGGCGGAGATCTGGGAGCGGACGGCCCAGGTCGTGGCCAGCGCCCTCGAGGCTGCCGGGCTTGATGGGAGCGCCGTGGCCGCGATCGGCATCACCAACCAGCGCGAGACCACGGTGGTCTGGGACCCGGCCACGGGGGAGCCGCTCGCTCCCGCGATCGTCTGGCAGGACACCCGGACCGCCGGGCTCGCCGCCGAGCTTGATGCCGCGGTCGGCGCCGAGCGCCTCCGGAAGCTGACCGGGCTCCCCGCCGCGACCTATTTCTCGGGGCCGAAGCTACGTTGGCTTCTCGACCACGAGGAAGGTCTCCGGGACCGGGCGCGGGCGGGACGCGCCGTGTTCGGCACGGTGGAATCCTGGCTCGTATGGAAGCTGACCGGAGGAGCCGTGCACCGGACGGACGCGACCAACGCCAGCCGGACCCTCATGATGGATCTCGGGAAGCTCCGCTGGAGCGAGGAGTTGCTCGACGCACTCGGCGTTCCCGGCCGGATGCTTCCCGAGATCGCTCCCGCCTCGCACCCCGAAGCTTGGGGAGCGACCACCGCCGACGGGCCGTTCGGACGCCGGGTACCCGTCGCCGGGGTCATCGGCGACCAGCAGGCCGCGCTGCTGGGTCAGTTGCGGCGCCGTCCGGGCGAAGCGAAGTGCACCTACGGGACCGGAGCCTTCCTGCTGATGCACACCGGCCAGGAGGTCATCCCGTCGAAGGCCGGTCTGCTCACCACGGTCGCCTACAGCGATGCGGAGCGCGTGGACTATGCCCTCGAAGGGTCGGTGGCGGTCGCCGGTTCGCTCGTCCAGTGGCTTCGGGACCAACTCGGGTTTGCCGGGTCCGCGGCCGAGGTGGAGCAACTGGCGCTCCAGGTGGAGAACTCCGGGGGCGCCGTCATCGTGCCCGCGTTTTCCGGGCTGTTCGCGCCCTGGTGGCGCTCGGACGCCCGCGGGGTGATCTGCGGGTTGACGCGGCACACCGACCGGCGCCATCTGGCGCGCGCCGCCATCGAGGCGTCGGCGTTCCAGGTCCGTGAGGTGATCGAAGCGATGCGCGCCGACGCCGGTCACGCGCCCGGGGAATTGCGGGTGGACGGCGGGATGACGGTGAGCGGACTCCTGCTCGCCTTCCAGGCCGACCTCCTGGGAATACCCGTGGTGCGTCCGCGGTGCGTCGAGACCACAGCCCTCGGAGCGGCGGTCGCAGCAGGTCTCGCCGTGGGTTTCTGGGAGTCCGAGACCGAACTGGCGGGGGCTCTCGAAGAGGACGCCCGCTTCGAGCCCACGATGTCCGACGCCGAGCGGGATGAGCGGCTCGCCGCGTGGAACAAGGCGGTGGAGCGCAGTTTCGACTGGGTGTAGGCAAGCTCGGAGGCCGGCGCTCCGACCAGCATCGCGGCCCGCCAGGGCCGCGAGGATGCACCCGCACCGGGAGGGAGCAGTGCCACCAGCCCAGGTTTCGCGCTCCCGCGCGATGCCGGCCGGACGCCGGCGCTCCGATTGGCCCTACGGGATGAGGATGCGGGTGTCGGCGACGGGCCAGTAGAGCCGGACGTCGTCGCCTTCCCGGGCCAGACTCTCGAACAGGGTGTTGCCGCGGGCGAGCAGCCGGGTTCCCCCGGTCAGCTCGAGTTCGATTTCGAGGCGGTCGCCCAGGAAGGAGATTCGCCGGACGGTGGCGCCGATCCGGTTGAAGCCGGGCGCCGCCGGCGGGTGTCCGATCTGAACGACCTCGGGCCGCATGGCGACGAGCACCTCGCCGGCGCCGCCGTCGGAACGGGCGGCGGCGGCCGCGGGGACGGCGTCCCGCTCCGCGCGCAACGCCGGGCCGCCGGGAAGCCGGAAGGTGTCCGGTTTGCCCTTCTCGGGGACGGCGGGAAGCAGGTTCATCTTGCCGACGAAACTGGCCACGAACGTGTTGGCCGGCCGGGTGTGGAGCTCTAGGGGCGTCCCGACCTGCTGGAGCCGGCCCTGGTTCAGGACCGCCACCCGGTCGGCGACGGTCAGCGCTTCTTCCTGGTCGTGGGTGACCCAGACCGTCGTCGCTTCGAACGACCGTTGCAGGCCGCGCAGGAGCGACCGCAGTTCTCGCCGCAGCGTCTGGTCGAGGCTCGAGAGCGGTTCGTCCAGGAGCAGCACCTCCGGGCGGATGGCGAGCGCCCGGGCGACGGCCACCCGTTGCTGTTCCCCTCCCGAAATCTCGCGGGGATACCGGTCCGCGAGCTCCAGAAGGCCCACCCGCGCCAGCATCTCGTCGGCGAGGTCCGCGGCCTTGCCGCGGGACGCTCCCCGCCGTTCGGGACCGAACGCGACGTTCCTCCGGAGACTCAGGTGAGGGAAGAGGGCATAGCTCTGGAAGACCATCCCCACGTTCCGGTTTTCGGGCGGCGCCTGATCCATCAGCTCGCCCCCGATCCAGATCTCTCCCGAGTCCGGTTCCAGGTGCCCGGCGATGCAGCGAAGGATGGTGGACTTGCCGGCCCCGCTGGAGCCGAGCAGGGCCATCAGTTCTCCCCGTCCCACCCGCAGCGTCACGTCCGACACCGATTCGGTCTCGCCGAAGCGTTTGCCGAGCCCTTCGAGGGCGAGCCCGGCGTCGCGAGGATTCACGATCGTCCGAAGAGCGAGTCGGCTCCGGAGTCCGGCTTGCTCGCCGCCTCGCCGGAGCCCGCGGGCCCCACGGCGGGGAGGACCGTCGGCGGCGGCTCCCGAGGCGCCGTCGCGGGTTCCAGACCCAGGAAGCCGCGAACGGGCGCCGAATAGGGAAACTGATGCGGGTCGCGCACGGCCGCGCCGCGGGTCAGGTTCGCGAATCGGTCGCGGATGGCCCCCGGTGGCGGTGGTGCGAAGGGAGGGCCCGACGAGGCCGTCAGGTCCGGCCCGGTCCTGGATCGAATGGTCACCTTCGCCCAGCGGATGCGGCGGCTCGGAGGGGCGCCCGCCTCGCCGAACTCGTGCGGCTCGACGGTGACCCGATCGGCGAGCGTGATCGTCCCCGGGGCCCGAAACCGGGGATAGTGGTCCGCGCTGAAGGGGACCCTCCGGTGGCGGGCTTCGAGCCACAGGGCCACCGCCGTGGGGATGTGGCTCTGCATGGCGATCGGACCGGTGTCCGGCCGGGACCAGCCGGACACGGTCGCCGAGAAGGGGTAGGTCTCGACGGTGATCGACTCGACGGTCTCCGGGTCCACCCGCGGCAGCTTCTCCATGGCGGCGAGTACGGACTGCACCGCGCGCGAACCGGAGAACTTCTTGAGCGGGATCGTGTGGATCGCCCTCGTGGCGGTGCGCGGATCGAAAGGCGCGAGCCCCGGATGGCGCGACCGGCGGGACAGCGAGGGTGCGGGAAGGAGCCCGATGGGGTTCTTGATGCTGAGCGCGGTGGCCGCTCCGAGGAGTTGACCGAAGGCGCCGAAGAGCAGCTTTGCCCTCGTGCCGTCGCTGAACGCCCGGTACGGATGCAGCGGCGTGAGGGCACTGGCGCGCCGGATGCTCTGCGCCAGATTCCGCGCGCCGATCCCCTCGAGGCGGCCGACCGCGGCCGCCGCGGCCACGGGGGCGAGCGCGCCCGGCGTGTGGACGCCGGACTCCTCCATCGCCCCCCCGACGGCGTCCCGGTGCCAGCTTCCGATGCCGCAGCCGACCACGATCGCATCGAGGAGTTCGCCGAGGGTGCGATCGCCCGCTTCGGCGGCCGCCACCGCGGCGGCGATGCATTCGGGCCCGGCATGCAGTTCCTGGGGATCGCCGACGAGGCGATTCCAGACGATCGCGGACCAGAGTTCCGCCGAGGTGCGACCGGCCACGGGCCGCCAAAGCGTTACGGAGGGGACCGACCTGCCTCCGAAGGAGCCGAGGATGCTCTCCGCCTCACCACCGGCAAGGAACGCGGGCAGCGGCTCTGCGGCGCCGATGGCCAGCACGTCGGTGAGCAGCGTCATGGCCACGCGCCGCTCCGTGCTCAGAAAGCGCGCGCCGGCGGCCCACTCCGCCGCCTCGCGAACGTCTTCCAGATGGGTTGCCCGGACGAGGTTGATGGAATCGGGGTCCACCTCCGCCGGCTCGGGCGGCCCCTGGCCTTCCGGCCGTGGCTGTTCCGGTCCGGTAATGCCGGCCCGGACCCACCGCTCGGCGCAGCGCTCCAGCCAGCCCCGGAACCCGGCGGTGCGGGATCCGAGCGCAGCGGGATGCGGCATGAGGCAGCGGGCGAGCGCATCCACGCTCTCCCGCGAAACCGGGGGGCCTTCGGGAGTCATGATCAGGGAATCATCTCGCGGCGGAAGCGGGTCGCCCACGATGGACGCAGATCTCCCAGCGTCACCATGTCGAGTCGCATGAGGGTTTCGGACGGCGGCAGGCCGGGGGGAATCTCGGCATCGCTGCGCGACGGCACCAACTGGAGTTCGCGGGCCGCGGTCCGCTGGACTTTCAGCGAAAACATGTAGTCCGCGAACGCCCGCGCCAGTTCGGGGCGCCGGGTTCCGGTGACGATCTGGATTCCCTGGGGCAGGGCGATCGCGCCCTCGGCGGGGGCGGCCCATCCGACGGGTGCGCCTTCGCCCGCGAGGTGCCGCGCCTGAGAGGGCAATCCCAGCGTCAGCCAGGCTTCGCCCTGGGCGACCAACTGGTTGTTGGCGGGTCCGCTGGTGCCGTACACCAGGACGTTTCCCCGGAGCCGGCCGAGTCTCCGAAATCCCGCGTCGGCCTCCGTCTCGTCCCCCGTCTCGATGCGCGCCAGGGCCGCGACGGTGAGCGGGCCGAGCGTGCTCCCGAACCCGAAGAGGGCGAGCCGACCCGCGAGAGCGGGATCTTCCAGCGCCGTCCAGGAGGCCGGGGGAGAGTGGAAATGCGCCGTGTTGTAGAGAAACCCGATGGCGGAGGAGAACGTGGCCGGGAGAGCCCGCTGGCTGAACCAGGCATCCGGGTCGGCCCAGGCGGCATTCGGGACCCGCAGTTCCCCCTCCTGCGAGGCCTCCGGGTCGAAGGGAGTTTCGACGAGTCCCTCGCCCGCGAGCAGGGCTGCTTCTCCCGCGTCGATCCACAGCACGTCGAGGGACGGGTTGCCGCGCTCCACGCGCACCCGGGCCGCCTGGTCGGCGGACCGGAGCCCGACCGGGATGAGGTTGGCGCCCGTCGCCGCCTCGAACGGTCCGGCGAAGTAGTCCTCCAGGTCCGCGATGCGGCCCGGTGGGACCGCGATCACCAGGTCGTCCTCGGCGCGCCCTCCACACCCGAGCGGCAGGCCCGCCGCCAGGAGCAGACAGAGCGGCCCGGCGACCCGGCGCCGGTGCAGCGGGCGTTTCCCGGTCTTCATCGAACCCGGTCCAGGCCGGCGGGACCGCTCCGCCGGTCGCCGCCTCGTGACGAGGAGCCCCGGGCCCTGAGCGGCCCGGAGATCCGATCGGTCAGCACGGCGGCGACCACCGCGGCGGCGATGGTGAGGGTGCTCACCGCGGCGACGGTGGGGTCCTGGTAGCGGTCCACGGTCTCGTAGATGGCCACCGGCAGGGTGACGGTCCGGCCGCTGGCCAGGAGCAGCGACAGCGCGAAGTTGCCGAAGGAGATCACGAAGGCGGACATCGCGCCGGCAACGATACCCGCGCGGGCGCTCGGCAGGGTCACGAGCAAGAGGGTCGCGAAGGGACCGGCGCCCAGGCTGCGCGCCTGGTCCTCGAGCGCCGGATCGGTGGACTCGAGGGACGCGGCCACGCTACGCACGACCCACGGGATGGTGATGAGGAGGTGGGCGGCAACCAGCGGCAGGAGCGTTCCGGCGGTCTGGATGCCGGTGGCGTTCGCGAGCACGGCGGCGCTCGTCAACACGCCGAGACCGAGAACGAGACCGGGGAGGCTCAGCGGGGAGAGGAGAACGGCAAGAAAGGCCTCGCGTCCGGGGAGCGAGCCCCGCGTGAGCGCGAGAGCCGCCGGGATGCCGGTGACGAGCGCCGCGCCCGTCGCGATCGCTCCCAGCAGCAGGCTCGTGAAGAGCCCGGAAACGAGCCGCGGCTGGTCGGCGAGGCCCGCGTACCAGCGAAGGCTCATGCCGGACGGCGGGATCTCGAGCGCCGCCCCCGGGCTTACGGAATAGACGATCACGGCGAGGGGCGCGAGGAGGAGTACCGCGTAGGCGACGGCCGCGGCCGCTCCCAGCGCGATGCGCATCACCACTTCCCGGAGTTCCTAGCAGCCTGTGGTGGAACTGGCGTGAGCACCAAGAACGGCGAGGCGCCCGGCTGACAAGGCGCGTGAGGGAGGAATACCGAGTGTATTTCGACCGAAACGCAACGCAGAGCGCCTCGCAGAGGCGCGGTTCAGCCGGGATGCATCGCCGTTCGACTGCCGCGTGAGTTTCATCACAGGCTGCTAGGTCCCGAAGCTGCGCGCCGACCGGCGGCGGCTCAGGAGCGCCGCTCCGCCGAGCAGGACCGAAGCGAAGAGAAGCAGCACCAGGGAGGCGGCGGCTGCGGTGGGCCAGTCGAAGCTGATGGTGACCAGTTCGTAGATTTCCATAACGAAGGTGCGGGCCGCCGCTCCGCCGAGCAGTGCGGGGATGGCGTAGGCCGAGAGGCTTCCCACCAGGACGAAGCTCGCTCCTGCCAGGAAGCCGGGGAGGGTGAGGGGCACCACGACCGCGAGGAACGTGCGCGTCGACGAAGCTCCCAGGCCGCGGGCGGCGGCGAGGAGGTCGGGGTCGATCCGGTCGAGGCTGGCGGCCAGCGCGAGGATCATGAACGGGAGAAACGACTCGGTCAGCGCGAGGAGCACCGCGGTCTCGGTGTGCAGGAGACCGGCGCGGGGAAGCGAGAGCGCCGCGAGCGTTTCTCCGACGAACCCCTGGCGGCCGAGGATCAGCATCCAGCCGTAGGCGCGCACCACCACCGACATCAGGAGCGGGGAGACGATCAGCAGCGTCTGGATCCGGCGGGAGAGCCCCCGCGAGCGGGAAAGGAAGAGGGCGACCGGAAAACCGAGGAGCGTGACCAGCACCGTGGTGAGGAGCGAGAGGCGGAGCGTCCGCAGGGCGACCGACGGATACGGAGCGCTCAGCAGTCCGGCGAAGGAATCGAGTTCCGGGCCCCCGGCGAGCGGCGCGACCGGGCCGGGGGGATAGAGCGCCACGCGGAACAGCAGACCGATGGGCGCCGCGGCCAACACCGCCACCACGAGGAGGGCCGGCAGGAGCAGCAGGCCAGCGACCCGTCGCCTGCTCCGGTCCATGTGCGCGGCGAATTCTATGGGCGGGGCGGTCCGGCCTGGCCCAAAAGGCGGTCCGCGGAACGGACCCCCGCCGCTCCGCTTAGACTCCCGCCGAGTGCGGCTCGCCTCGGGCGGCAGACCAGACAGACAGATGAATCTCCGGAAGCTGGCGATACGGGCGGCCGTGCTGGCGCCGCTGGTCGCGGTCGCGGCAACGTTCTTCCTGAACGTCTGCCATGTGATCTACGACTGCGGCTGCGTTTCCATCTGGAGCGGCGGCGCGGCGTTTTGCAACATCCAGACACCCGGCCCGCCGGACTGCCCCTTCTGCGCCCAGCCGGACGTGGCCTACGGCGCCCTCTACGGAACGTTCCTGGTGCAGGGTGTCCTCGTGTTCGCTCCGGGCTCCCTCGGCCTCGGAATCCGGGCGTTGCTCGGGCTGGCCGCGTTTCCCCTGGTCGTGGGCGCCGCCGGGGTCGTCCTGGGGCTCCAGGTCGGCTACTGGAGTTGATTCGCGGGGGAGCGATGGCGCTCCGCCGTGGCGGAGCGGCGCCGGTCTGAAGACCGGCGTTCCCGGATATCATCGGAAGCCGCCCCCGGGGGCGGGAAGGGAACGTCCCGTGTCAGCGAGAGATCAAGTACGTCACATCCGCTGGGAAGCCATGGAGAAGGAGCGCCTGACCGACCAGCTCAGCCGCCGGATCATCACCGCCGACCGGGCCATGCTCACCCATGTCTACCTGGACAAGGGCGCGGTGGTCCCGATGCACTCGCACGACAACGAGCAGATCACCTATGTGATCAGCGGCGTGCTCCGGTTCTGGATCGAAGACGAGGATTCGGAGCCGATCGACGTGAAGGCCGGAGAGGTGCTGGTCCTCCCCTCGTGGGTGCCGCACAAGGCGATCGCGCTGGAAGACACCCTGGACGTGGACATCTTCACGCCGCCGCGGCAGGACTGGCTGGACGGAACCGACGACTACCTCCGGCGCGGAGGCGACTGAACGGTTCGAGCGAGGGAGCCTGAAACGAAGCGTGCGACGCTCTGACTACGCGCCGATCATCCGGCGCTATTTCGTGGCCGGCGCGGCCACGAGCGCCCTGGGCGTGGTCATCCTGCATGCTCTGGCGGCCGTTTCCTTCGGGGCCATCCCGGGGTGGCTGCTGGCGTCGCTCGCGGGACTCCTGGCGGGCGTGGTTTCGCTCGTGATCTTCGTCGGGTTGACCCGGGTTGCGGAGCGCCTCGTCGAGTGGCTCTCCACCGACGCCTTCCTGCTGCTGGTGGCGGCGGGGGCGAGCCTCTGGCTGCTCCGGAGCACCATCTTTCGCTGGCCGGAGGCGCTCCTTCCGGGACTCCTGGTGGTCGTCTTTCTCGGACCGTTCCTCGTCGGCTCCGGTCTCGCCATGGTGTTTCGGCCGCACGGCGCGGCCTACGGCCGGGGTGGGGTGCTTCTCACCCTGGTGGGGGCCGGGCTCATCGCCTACGGGGGAATGTGGTTCTTCGGTCCGGGGGAGGATCCGTACGTCCGGCCGGCGCAGGCGCAGCCCAATCCGCCGCCGGTCCTCGCCGAAGACCCGGCGGCCCGCGGGCCCTATCCGGTTCGCCTCCTGACCTACGGCAGCGGACGGGATCCCTACCGGCCGGAGTACGGGGACGCGGTGACCATCCGCTCGCCCTCCGTGGACCTCAGCCGGGTGCTCCCGGAGTGGCGCGGTTTTCGCGCGACCCACCGGGAATGGTGGTGGGGATTCGGCCTGGAGGACGCTCCGCGGAACGGCCGGCTCCACCTCCCCGATACCGGCCCCGGGAACCGGCGCCCGGTGGCGCTGATCGTTCACGGCAACCACCGGATGGAGGACTTCTCCGATGCCGGTTACGACTACCTCGCGGACGTGCTCGCGAGCCACGGGATCGCGACCGCGTCCGTGGACGCCAACTTCCTCAACGGAACCTGGTCGGGCGATTTCGGCGGGCGCGAGATGCCGGCGCGGGCGATCCTGCTGCTGGAGCACCTCCGGCTGTTTCGCACCTGGAACCGGGACCCGCGCTCACCCCTCTACAACCGCCTCGACCTCGACCGGGTAGCTCTGCTGGGGCACTCGCGCGGCGGGGAGGCGGCGGCGATCGCCGCCGCCTTCAACGACCTTCCTTCTTTCCCGGACGACGCGAACTACCGGTTCGATTACGGCTTCGGAATCGAGTCCGTCGTGGCGATCGCCCAGATCGACCGCCGCTACTCGCGGCGCATCGAGCTGCACGATGTCAACTTCCTGGCGCTTCAGGGCTCCTACGACACCGACGAGCCCAGTTTCCACGGTCTGCGCCAGTTCCACCGGACCCGTCTGGACGGAGCGGCCGAGCGCTCCGCGGGGGCGCTCGGGTTCCGACTGAAGGCGGGCGTCGTCGCGCACCGCGGCAACCACGGTCAGTTCAATACCACTTGGGGCATGGACTCGGGTCTTTGGGGCATGTTCTGGCTCAACCGGGCCCCCCTCCTCGCCGCAGCCGAACAGCAGCGGATGGCTCAGGTGTACGTCCTGGCGTTCCTGCGCGCCACGCTGCTCGGGGAAGCGGCGTTCGTGCCGCTGCTCCGCGACTACCGCGCCGGGGCGCCGTTCCTTCCCGAGACCCGCTACCAGAACCAGTACGCGGACTCGCGCATGCGCATCGTGGCGGGCTTCGAGGAGGACCTTCATCTCGCCACCGCCACCACTCAGGGCGGCACGATCGAGGCTCGCGGTCTGGTCGGCTGGAGCGAGGAGGAAGTCCTCTTCCGCGACGGCTCCAAACAGGCCACCTCCGCCGTCCGGTTGGAGACGTCCGGAGGCGAACAGGCCGAGGACCCGGTCTACGAGATTCGCTTCGCCGAACCGATGGCGGTCACCGCCGAAGACGAGTTCGTGTTCTCCGCGGTCTGGCACCCGGATCCGCCTGCAGAGGACGCCGACCCGCCGGCCGCGCGGCCGTCCATCGCGATGACGGTGCAACTGCTGTTTCCCGAGGACGTCGAGGGGCCGGCGTTCGCGATTGTGGACGCGATCTCCCCGGAACCCCCTTTCGAGGTCCAGTTCCTGAAGGCGCGCCGGATGAACCTTGAGCGGTACCGCCGCATCGCCGAGGAAATACCGCAGGCAGTTGCCATCCGGGGCAGGAACCTGTTGCCTCCGCCACCTCTGCCCCCTCCCGCCGTTCCCGGCGCGGCGCCCGCGCCTCCGCCGCCTGCCGAGCCGCCGCCGGTGATCGGCATCCGGTTCCGGTTCGACCCGGAGGTCGCCGGAGACGTCCTGCTGGACGACGTCGGGTTTCGGAGCCCTCCGGCAGGCGATCCGGAAGACGGGGCGGCGCCCGGCCCCTCGTGACCGCCCGTTCCGTCGGGGCGGGACCGCTCGCGGCGGGGCTCGAGGGTCTGGTGGCCCAACTCACCTCGGGTGAGGAGAAGGGGGTGCGCCGCCGGCCCCGCGTCACCGTCAGCTATGCCCAGAGTCTGGACGGCTCCATCGCCGCGAGACCCGGCGAGCCGCTCCGGCTCAGCGGCTCGCGTTCGCTGGAACTCACGCACCGGCTGCGCGCCGGCCACGACGCGATTCTGGTGGGAATCGGCACGGTGCTGGCCGACGACCCGCGGCTCAACGTGAGGCTCGTCACCGGAGACAGCCCTCTGCCGGTCATCCTCGATGGCCGGCTTCGGCTGCCGCCCACCGCCCGGCTTCTCCGAGGCCGCGGAGCTTCCGGGGCTGCTCCCCCGCCACTCGTCGCGACGAGCTTCGAGGCGTCGCGTGAGCGGGCCGCGCGGCTTCGCGAAGCCGGCGTGACGGTCTTGAGGTTCCGTTCGCCGAACGGCCCGGTGCCGCTCCGATCCGTCATGCGCGCTCTGCACCGGCGCGGCGTGCGGAAGCTGCTCGTGGAGGGTGGCGGCCGGGTGCTCACCTCGATGTTCGCCGAACGGCTCGCGGACTGGGTCGTGATCACCGTCGCCCCGCGGCTCGTCGGCGGCGAGCCGGCCCTCGCCCGGGTGCCGGCGCCGGTGGACCTCGCGGGACTCGGCTGGGCGCGTCTCGATGACGACCTCGTGTTTGCCGGGCGTCCGCGGTTCGGCACGCGGAGGCGGGCCGCTGCCGCGGGGCGCGGGGCCTGACGTCCGTGCCCGGATCGTCCTCACCCGCGGAGCGGCTCTCCGTATGGTTCGAGGGCC
>JAPPGX010000193.1 GCA_028877265.1 Acidobacteriota bacterium | reverse complement strand
GCGGGGGGGGGGCCGGCGGGGCCCCCGCGGGCCGGGGGGGGGGCCCCCCCCCCCCCACGTCGTAACCCCACACGCCCCGGCCCCACCACCCCGAAGCGTTCGCGCCAGCCGCCGCCGCTCGGCTAAAATCGCCCTTTCGAAGCGCAGACCGCGCCTCCCAGACGGAGGACTTCATGTTCAAGAAAATCACGCTGGCTTTCGCCATGTTGGCTCTGATCGCGGTGCCCGCCATCGCCGAGGAAGAGTCCGACCTCGGCACCGTCCATTTCCCGAACTCCGGCTCGGAGGCGGCGCAGGCCGCGTTCCAGCGGGGTGTCGCGGCGCTCCACAGCTTCTGGTACGAGGAAGCCGGAGAGGCCTTCAAGAACGCCCAGGAGATCGATCCCGACTTCGCGCTCGCCTACTGGGGCGAGGCGGTCAGCCACAACCACCCGCTGTGGTCGGAGCAGGACATCAGCGCCGCGCGGGAAGTCCTGAAGCGCTTCGGGGACACCCGGGCCGCGCGTCGGGCCAGGACCCCGACCGAGCGCGAGCGTCTCTACATGGACACCGTGGAAGTCCTCTACGGCCCCGGTGACAAGTACGAACGCGACGAGCTCTACCACCAGGCCATGCGGCGCCTCGCCGAGGCCCATCCGGAGGACAACGAGGCCCAGGCGTTCTACGCCCTTTCCTACCTCGGCCTCGTGCGCCGCGGCGAGCCGGGCTTCCATCGGCAGATGAAGGCCGGGGCGATCGTCACCGACCTCTTCCAGCGCGAGCCCGACCACCCGGGCGCCGCCCACTACGTGATCCACTCCTTCGACGATCCCGAGCACGCGCCCCTAGCCCTCGAAGCGGCGAACCGCTACGCCGAGATCGCGCCCGAGGCGCACCACGCGCAGCACATGCCCTCCCACATCTTCGTGCAGCACGGTATGTGGAACCGGGTCTCGGCTTCGAACGACGTGGCCTACAACGCCTCCGCCAAGTGGGTGGAGCGGAAGAACCTGTCGATCACCAAGCGTGACTACCACAGCCTCGAGTGGAAGGCCTATGCGGACCTCCAGCGCGGCGTTTACGGTGACGTCATCGACGCCATCGCCATCGTGGACGATGCCGTCGGCGAGACCGACGACAACCGGCTCCGCCGGATCTCCGCCTCCATGGTGGCCCGCCACGCGATCGAGACCGGCCGCTACGACGCCATCTCGCTCCCGTCGGGCGACATGGACACGAGCCGCTACAACTCGACCGCGAACCTCCTGCTCGCCGCGGGAATGAAGGCGTTCGCCGAGAAGGACGCCGCGGGCGCCACCGCTGCCGCCGATCAGCTCCGGGCGCTCGCCGACAAGCGCGCCGCGGACGGGGAGGCGTATCAGGCCGACTCCGTCCGCATCCAGCAGCACGAGATCGAGGCGCTGGCCGCCCAGATTGCCGGTGACACCGAGGGTGCGCTGAAGCACGCGAAGGCGGCCACCAAGATCGAGGAGACCCAGGATCCGCCGTCAGGTCCCACCTATCCGATGAAGCCGTCCCACGAGCTCTACGGCGAACTCCTGCTCGCCGCCGGCAAGGCGGAGAAGGCCCGCGCCCAGTTCGAGACCAGCCTCACCCGGACCCCGAACCGGACGGCGTCCCTGCTCGGACTCGCTCGCGCGGCGACCGCGCTCGGCGACGAGGACGCGGCGAACCGCGCCTACGCGACGCTCCAGACCTTCCTGACCGAGGCAGACGGCGACGTTTCCTTCCTCGAGGAGGTCCGCAGCCACGCGACGGCGACCACGGACATGCAGCAGTAGTTCCACCGAACGTCAGCACCGGGGGCGGCGCACCCGCGCCGCCCCCGTTTTGCGTACGCCGGCCGGGACGGTCGCCGCGCTCTACTCCCGGGGATCACGCCGCGTGACCGCGGCGGCGTCACGTAACCGGGAGAGTCCGTAGTCGAACGTATAGAGCGGGACAGCCTCCGCCCGCTGAGCCGCCGCGAGGATCATCCGGTCGGCGAACTCCGGTCCACCCCGTCCGTATTCGGCGGCTGCCTGGGCTACATCTGCGGCATTTTCGAACAGCAGACCTCGGGTTTCGAGCAGCTCGGTAACGATTTCCGCGATTCGTTTGCGCGGCACGCCGTAGCCGCGGCCAAGCACCCACACGAGTTCGAGCACTACCTCGCGGGCAATGAAACCGGGTTCCTCCGGAGTCAAACGATCGAGGAGGGCACTCGCATCCGTCTGTTGAGCAGGGTCGTCGCCGGTGAGGAATCGGACGAGGACGTTCGTGTCGAGGGCGATCAAGACTCGCAAGCGCCCTCGGCGATGGCCCGATCCATGTCCTCAAGCGACAGCGGCGGCCCCTCGTGCTTCACGATGCCACGCAGTCTTGAAATCGGCCGGAGCGGGCAGATCCGCACCACGGAACCCTCGATGGTGTAGCGGACCCGGTCGCCAGCCTTCAGTTCCAGGGCTTCGCGTACCGCCTTCGGCACGGTGGTCTGTCCCCGGGAAGTGATCGTGGACTCAAGCATGCAAACCTCTATCTGCCTTGACTATAGTCTGTTGCATTGAGAGTATGCAATATGTAAGGCCCACGATGACGACAATGCGCTCCGAGTGCCGCGCTCGCGTGCGCATGGCGGTAGGTCACGGGCACTCGTTTCGCGCTCCCGCGCGATGCCGGCCGGAGGCCGGCGCTTCAAGCCGTCTGCACCACCGGACTGGGTGGCGACCCCCATCCCCGTCCCTCACCGACCCGCCACGTAGCCAGGGCGGGCCCGGATGTCCACTCTTCTCCGTTTTACGCGGACCTCGATCGGTACGAAACCGTCGAGATTCGGATTCGGGGTGAAGGACAGGACGTACCGCGTCCGCAGTTCCTCCAGCACCTCCTGATAGGCGCCGGCCAGATCGTTGTCCGACGAGACTTCCAACAGGCGGCCGCCGCTCGCTTCGGAGACCTCTCGAATCAGGCGAAATCCGTCGTCGCTCGGCCCCAGGAACCGGAAGGAATCGCGCGGACGCGCGACGATGGAATAGACGAGCGCCCCGGAACCCCGCACCGCCGTCATCACCAGGTCGTCCGACGTCCAGCTCAGGTTGTCGTACGCGTCCGTGAACAGCAGGAGCACCTTCCTGCCTTCTTCTCGATGGAGCACCGCGAGGGAAAGGATCACGCTGTCCCGGACCGAGGTCGGACCGCCGGGCGCCTCCGCCCGCACGTCCGTCCGTACGTCGGCGCCGCAAGGCGCGAACTCGCGCGTCCAGAAAGGTTCCATCGAGAATGCGACCACCGCACAGGAATCCCGCCGGGTGAGACCTCCGGCAAAGAGCGCGGCGCCTTCTCCGAGACGTCGCTGACGCTCGCCCACCGTACTGGCACTTACGTCCATCGCGAACACGACGGCCACGGGCAGCAACGTCGGGTCCAGAAGCTGGAAAGACGTCGGCTCACCCGCTTCATACAGCTCGAAGTCCTCCTTGCGGAGGTCCAAAACGGGGCCGCTGTCGGACACGGCAACGTCCACGAGCACCGCCTGGCTCTCGATACGAAACTGCGCCGGGGCCTGCGGTAAGGCAAGGCTCGATCCGGCCAGCAGGACCGCGCCAAGGCACAGGAAACCCGGCCTCCCTGGCAACCGCTTCATGCGATGCCCGCCATTTGGCGCAGCCACGGAAGACCTTCTCCGAACTCCGCCCACGAGGTGAGGAACGCGAGCCACGGACGCGCCTTCTCGCGAACCGAGAGGAGATCGGACGCCAGCGCCGCAGCCTCATCCCAGCGTCCGGCGGCTTGCAGCGCAGCAACGAGCGCTGCCACCGCAGCGGGCGAGGTCGGCCCGGTTCGGATGGCCACCTGGAGGCCATCGATGGCCGGCCGCACGCGGCCCTCCGCGAGGTCCAGCTCGGCTTCCAGCAAGAGCCGCGGCACGAGGAGACGCGGCGCAACCTGGTCGCGGACCGCCTGGAGGTCCCGGACCGCCGCACGCCGGTAGCCGCGCCCGAGGGCGACCAACACGAGCCGCAGGTGCAGGTCATCCGGATCTGCCATCGCCTGCACGATGGCGCGCGGAGACACGCCCGGTTCCGGCAAGCGGCCCGCCCAACGTGAGACACCGTCACGCAGCCCACCCCGCGCGTCGGGCCAGAGATGATCGTCGCGGAGATAGCGGGCCTGGAACGCGCTGGTCGTCGCGAGCTGCCACTCGGCGGCGGGATCCCTGAATTGAACCGCGTAGCTCAGCACTTGACGGGCGCTCCTGATGTCGAGGCGCGCGAGTCGGGAGCGGGCGGCCATCAGAAACACCTCGCGCCGCAGCAGGGCGCGCAGGTCTTCGGACGGCCGGACGCCCCAGGCCTCTCGCGCTGATGCGCGCAGATCGGCCGGAATGCCACGCGGCCACCGGGCCGGAATCGCACGGAGCGGCTCTCCGACCAGGTGCAGCCGACGTTCCGACCGTTCCCCGAAGCGAGCCGCCAACTCCGCGTGAAACAGCGCCGTGGAGAGTCTCGCCTGGAGGCCGCGGACGGTGTCCGGTTCCCCCAGCGAATCCAGGTAGTCGCGTTGGGCCGACAAGAGTGGCCTCGTCCCCGATGTCCGGACCGCGGCGTCCACCTCCTCCAGCCTTCCCCGGCGGTACTGCGCAATCCAGCCCGCGTACCGCGACCGCCCCACCTCGCTCCGCTGCGCCACGATCCGACAGACGCGCAGTCCGAGCAGGCGGCGCCGCCCAATTCGTCGTCCCCCGACCGGCTCCGGTCCGGGGAGCGCGCTCATGGCGACGAAAGGGCTCCGCCCCTTCTATGGATCCTCGTCGGGCCCGGTGGGCGGCGTGCGAACCAGATCCAGAATCGCTCCCGGATGGGAGACCCGGATGGCCGCGCCGTCAGCCAGTGAAACCGGCTCCCGGAAAGCGAACTTCTCCGCCCAGTCCGCATCGAAGCGCCGGATGCGCAACAGCGGCGTCACCGCTCCGTCGCCACCCACCGCCTCCACCGCGAATCCGTCCGGGCCGGGGTCGAGCCCTTCGGGCGGCAGGACGGAAAGGAGGGTCGCCGGGCCCACCGGGGTGCTTCCGGGCTCGACCGCCAGTATCTCGACCGGGCGCGTCCGGTCCGGGAGCGGCGGGAAGACCACCACCTGGGGCGCATCTTCGAACTCCAGCCCTTCGGTGTCGAACCCCTTGCGGTAGGACAGATGCAGGAAGAGACCCGCGTCCTCCGGCAGGCGGTCGAAGACTCCCTCCGGACGCATCCGGGCCTCCTGCCCCACCACCCAGGTGAAGACCGGCGTCCCGCTCGCGCAGTCGTCGCCGGCGTACAGGACGGCACGCCGCAGGATCGAGACCGCTTCGCCGGGAATCAGCGCGAAACCGGCCGCCGCCGCTCCCACGCCCTCCCCCCGGACGAGCGGCTGGCAGACGGCGGCCTCGGACTCCATCTCGCCGATGACGACCGGCTCCGCCAGCGTCAGCCGGCTCAAGGGCAGATCCGCTTCGGCCCCCGGACTCTCCGGTTCTTCCTCTGGAGCCGGTCCCTCCGGCGCCAGCCCGATCGCCCAGTCCACGAGCATGTCCGTCTCCCGATCGTCGAGCGTCCGGGCGTGGGCGAAATCGCCGGTGCCGTCGTCGGGCAGCCAGGGGGGCATCTGGCGCTGGAGGACCTGCCGTGCGATCGAGTTGGCCCAGGGCAGCGCGTCCAGGTAGCGCATCAGGTTCACCGGTGCGGGCCCCGTCCCCGAGTGGCAGGAGGCGCAGTGCCGCTCAAGGAGGGGGCGGATGTCGCGCCAGTAGCCGTAGCGGGAGAGTTCCGGTTCGTGGGCGTTCGCAGCGCCGAACCAAGCCGGGACCAGGACCAGGATCGCCGCCATCCCGGCGGCGAGGCCAATCAGCGCCGTGACGATTCGCGCGGATCGTTTCATGCGGCCGTCCTTCACTCCGGCGCCCGCTCCGGAAGCCCCTGCATTCCCTCCGCGAAGATCTCGTACGCCTCTCCGACGCGGACCCGGTCGCCCTGATCGCCGTAGAGGTCGAGCAGCCAGGCGCCCCTCACGATCCGCTTGAGCGCCACCCAGGGGCGATCCGGCGCCTTTTCGCCGTACGCGAGCGCCAGCTCCTTCGCTTCCAGCGCCGGAATGAAGAGATCGGCCCAGCGGCCCTGGTCGATCAGCGCCTGGACACGCCGGTCGCGGGCGCGGATGGCCTCCAGAATCGCCTGGGGCGTGTCGGGGACCCGCAGCTCGGGCAACGCGGTGGGCGCGGTCTCGGCGGTGAGGGCGGCCTTCTCCGCATCCGAGAGAAAGATGAAGTCGAAGCGGTCCTCGTCGTCACGATCGGGGAACTGCACGAAGGCCGTGAACGCCGCCCGTTCTCCCGCCGCGGCGTCCACCGGCGTCTCGAGGACGCCGGGCGCCGTCGCGAGCGCCACGGGATCGCCGAGCGGCGCTCCGCGCTCGTCCGCCGGAACCACCCGCGCCCCGAAGGGTTCCGGCTCGATGGGCCGGGTGAAGGCGTCGTAGAAATAGAGGCGGAAGGCCCCGTCTTCGAGGGCGCCTTCCAGGTGGTGCACCCCATCCGGCGCCATGAACAGGATCCCGCCGTGGCGCGGGTTGTGGTCGCCGTGCGCGGAGACCCGGGTCGTCATCGCCCGGGGGACGTCGCCTTCGCAGACCCCGGGTTCCACGAACATCCGACCGGGGTCGGAGGGGCAGAACCAGACCACCTCCCGCGTCGCCGGGACCAGCGAGTCCCCGGTGTCGGGACAGATGCCGGGTTCGTCCTCCACCACGCCGTCCTCCTGCGCCAGGCAGACGTAGCGGGTCACCAGGGTCCGCCGGACGAGCGCCATCCCGCACAGGGGGCAATTCCCCTCGCCGTGCGCCTGGTGATCCCGGTGCATCGGGCAGAGCCAGACCGTGTAGGCGTCGCCCAGGGTGCTCTCGTCCTGGGCGGCGAGAACCCAGGACGCGCCGGCTAGCGGAAGTAGAAGTGCAAGCGCGACCAGGAGGCCCTTCCGGACGCTCATCGACGGGAAAATTAGCAGGCGCAGAAGGATGGCTCCCGTGAGGTGGATCAGGGGTGCGCCCTCCGCGGCGCTCCGCGCCGCTGTGCCGGCTGAAGCCGGCGTTCCAAGCCGGGGGCGCCATGCGGCCTGGCGGCTCTACGCGCTCTGCGGCCCTGCGGACCGCGTGCCGGTCTGGAGACCGGCGTTCCCAGCCGGCGGCGCCCTCTAGTCGCGTCGCGTCAGGTTGACCACGATGCCGTTCGAGGCGCGGACCAGGTTGGCGGGGGTGATGAGGATTTCTTCCCCCCACACGCCGGCGCCGACGCCGAGGATCGGCTCTTCCATCAGGTCTTCGTCGATGAACGTCCGGGTGCCCTCCTGTTGCCAGGAGAACGGCGGGATCGAGCCGATCCGGTAGCCGGTGAACTCGATTACGGCTTCCGGACTCGCGAGGCGTATGTTCCGGTTGCCCATCGCCTTCTTGAGCTTTCCGGAGACGACGTTCCGGTCGCCGCCCACCGCGATCAGCGCCCGCTCGCCCGTTCCCGACTGGAAGATCAGCGTCTTCACCATCTGGCTCTCGCGGTAGCCGAGCGCGTGCGCCACCGAAGCGGCGCCCTTGGAAGTCGTCGCCGGAAAGGTCCGCCGCTCCCACGGGACTCCGAGCTTCTCGAGATGCCGGTGGGCCGGCAGCGCTCCGCCGCTCACCCGGTCCTCCTGGCCATCTGGCGGCCCACCTGCTTTCCGAGCCAGCGCACCGCGAACCGCGGCAGCAGGCGGGGCACGAACGGGACCAGCCGCGGGAAGAAGCCCGGATTGATCACCACCTTTCCCCTGAGGGCCCCCCGGTAGCCGGCCCGCGCCACGGATTCCGGATCGGCGAGCGCGAGCCGGCGAATCCCTGAGAAGCCCTCGATCCCCGCGGTTCCCAGAAACGGGGTGTTCACCGGGCCGGGACAGAGAACGCTCACCGTGACTCCGGTGCCCGCGAGTTCGCCGGCGAGCCCTTCGGTGAGGTGGAGGACGAAGGCCTTGGTGGAGGCGTAGGTCGTGAACCCGAGGCCCGGGACGTAACCGGCCCCGGAACCGACGTTCAGGATCCTGCCCTGGCCCCGCTCCAGCATCCCGGGGAGATAGAGGTGACACAGATCGGCGAGCGCCGCCAGGTTGAGTCCGATCATCGAGCGCTGCACCGTGAGCGGGACGTCCGCGAAGCGCCGACTCATCCCGAATCCGGCGTTGTTGACGAGGAAGTCCACCACCATGCCGCGCTCGCCGGTCGCCGCGTGGAGACGCTCGGGGGCCCCCGGCTCCACGAGATCCATCGGCAGCGCTACGGCGCGTACGCCGGACGCGGCGCGGATCTCGTCCGCGGCCTGCTCGAGGCGTCCTGCGTTTCGGGCCACGAGCACCACGTCGCGCCCGCCCTCAGCGCACAGCGACGCCAGCTCGCGCCCGATGCCGGTCGAGGCGCCGGTGATCAGCGCCCACCCCGTCGTTGCCATGTCGTAGTCTTGTCGGCTCTCCGAACCCGGTATTTTCCCGGAAAACCGTCCGTTTCATGGCCTCGAACCGTCGCCTCCGCCCCACTGCGGTCATTCCGCGCGAAGTGTCGCAACTGGCGTTCAACGCGCGGGTCCTTCAGGAGGCGCGGGACGAGACCGTTCCGCTGGTCGAGCGGCTCCGTTTCCTCGGCATCTTCTCGAGCAACCAGGACGAGTACTACCGGGTCCGGGTGGCGGCGCTGCAGCGCATCCAGAAGATCAGCCCCAACCGCCGGCAGTTCTTCGACTGGGATCCGTCGGCCCTCCTTGCCGACATCCAGCGCCAGATCCTTCGCGACCAGTCGCTCTTCCTCAGGACCTACGACGGCCTCCTGCGCGAACTCGAGCAGCACGGCATCCGCATCATCACCGAAGCCGACCTGAGCCCCGAGCAGGGGGAATACGTCCAGGACTACTTCGTCCGCAAGGTGCGCCCGCACCTGACCCCGATCATGCTGGAGCGCAGCGGACAGACGCTCAATCTCGACGAACGGGAGATCTACCTCGGCGTCCGGGTGAGACGCTCCAGCCGGCGCCGGCCGATGTACGCCATCGTGGACATCCCCACCCGCTCCGCCGGGCGGTTCGTCCGCCTGCCGTCGGTGCCGGGCCGCACCGACGTCATCCTGCTCGAGGACGTGATCCGCTATCGGCTGCCGGAGATCTTCTCGATCTTCCAGGTCGAGACCGCCGAGGGCTACGTGGTGAAGATCACCCGGGACTCGGGGCTCGACCTCGACGGCAATCCGCAGGACAGCTACCTGCGCAAGGTGGAAAAGAGCGTGCGGCGGCGGCTGACCGCCTCGCTCGTGCGCTTCGTCTTCGACCAGACCATGCCGGCGGACCTGCTGGAGGCGCTCTGCCGAAGCCTGCAGATCCAGGACCGGAGCGTGCTGGTGCCGGGCGGCCGGCATCACAACTTCAAGGACTTCATCCACTTTCCACGGCTCAAGAGCGGTCTCCGCTACGAACCCTGGCCGACCCTGAGCCTCCCGGCCATCGACCGCGAGCGGTCCGTCATGCGGGCGATGCGGCGCCGGGACATCCTGATCCAGACGCCCTACCAGCGCTTCTCCTACCTGATCGATCTGCTCCGGGAAGCCGCCATCGACCCCAAGGTCACCCGGATCTCGGTGACCATGTACCGCGTGGCGACCAACTCCGGGGTGGTGAACGCCCTCATCAACGCGGCGCGGAACGGCAAGAAGGTCAGCGCGGTGGTGGAGCTCACCGCCCGCTTCGACGAGACCACCAACATCGAGTTCACCGATGTCCTCACGCGCGAGGGAGTCCGCGTGGTCTTCGGACCGGAGGACCTCAAGATCCACGCCAAGATGGGTCTGATCGAGCGGCGGGAGCGCGGCCGACGCGCCCTCTACGGCTTCCTCGGCACCGGGAACCTGAATGAGGACACCGGGAGCCTCTACGCCGACCACTTCCTCCTGACCACCCACGAGGGGATCTGCCGGGATATGGCCCGCCTCTTCCGGGTCATCCGCCGGCCGTACGAAACCCGGGACATGGAACATCTCGTCGTTTCGCCCTGGACGCTCCGGAGTACCGTGGAGCGCCTCATCCACGCGGAGATGGCCCGCGCCCGGCGAGGCGAGCCGGCGTCCATCGAGGCCAAGCTCAATCACCTGACCCAGCCGGACGTCGTCGGCCTCCTCGAGGAAGCCGCCGAGGCCGGGGTCCGGATCCGGCTGATCGTGCGCGGGACCTTCTCGATCCCCACCGAGAGCCTGCCGGCCGAAGCCGATTTCAAGGCGATCTCCATTCTGGACCGCTACCTCGAGCACTCCCGGATCCTCGTCTTCGGGAACGGCGGGGACCCGCTCTACTACTGCACCTCCGCCGACTGGATGCCCCGCAATTTCGATCGGCGCATCGAAGTCGCTTTCCCGGTCTACGACGAGCGGATCAAGGACCAGTTGCGGCGCTACCTCGATCTGCAGTGGGCCGACAACTGCAAGGCCCGAAACCACGACTCGGCAGGACGGAACGAACGGGTGCCCGCGGGGACCCCGCGGCAGGCCGCCCAGGAGTCCATCTATCGGTGGCTCGCGGAGCGGGCCGAGGCGGAACGCGCGCACCTCGAGAGGATCCGGGAGGCCCGGGCGCCCTCCGGTCCGCCGGCCGAGCCGGGAAGCGCTCCGGAATCCGGACCCGCTCAGACCGAGCTGCTGCTGACCAGCAGCGCGGCGAGTTCCCCCCCCGCGTCGAGCCGCGCGTAGGCCTTCCCCGCCTCCGGGAACGGGACCCGGAGACTCACCAGGGTCTCGAGGGGGACGCCGCCGAGCAGTTCCCAGGCGGTCCGGCGGCGGCGTTCGATGGACCAGGAGGGCCCCAGCGGGGGGAGATGGCTCACCTGGCTGGAAACGATCCGGATCCGCCCCCGGTGGAACCAGCCGCCCAGCTCGAGCGGCGTCTTCCCCCCGGCCAGCCAGGAACCCGCGATCACGCGCCCGTCCCGCGCGGCGGCGCGGATCGCCGGGTCGAGCGCCGACCGGTTGCCGGAGACCTCGAAGACCAGTTCGGCGCCGCCCGGGAAGGCGCGGCGCACGCGTTCCAGAGCTTCTTCCGGCGTGACCGCCTCCTGCGCCCCGAACTCCAGCGACCGGCGGCGGCGCTCGGGCTTCGGTTCGACCGCGATCAGCCCGCCGAGCGGGTACCGGGAGAGCAGCGCGGTCAGGGCCAGGCCGAGCACTCCCTGACCCACGACGACCACTCGCTCCCCGATCCGGGGCGCCCCGTCGAGCAGCAGGTTCACCGCCGTTTCGAGATAGGGGAAGAGCGCCGCGCGTTCGTCCGGAACCTCGGCCGGGACGGGGAGCAGGTCCCCCACCGGCGCGCAGAACACGCTCTGGTGGGGCACGAAGGCGAACACTCGGGAACCCACCGCGGGCGCGGCGGCAGGCGCGGCGGGTCCGAGCGTTTCCAGCCGGCCCACCGAGGCGTAGCCGTAGGGAAAGGGGAACCGGAACGAGCCGCCCGCGTGCGCGCTTAGGGTTTCGTCCCGTGGCAGCGCGGGGTCGAGATCTCCGCGCCAGGCGGCAAGTTCGGTGCCCGTGCTGATTGCCGAGACACTCGTTCGCACGCGCGCCTCGCCGGCCGCGGGCGCGGGCGCCGGCCCGCGGCGCACGGCGACGCGGCGCGGGCCCTCGAACCAGACCGAGAGCCG
>JAPPGX010000037.1 GCA_028877265.1 Acidobacteriota bacterium | reverse complement strand
CACGGTGGTGCTGGACTCGCAGCCGACGGCGGACGTGACGATCGGCGTGGCGTTGGCCCCAGGATCGGATGAGGACGTGACAGTGGACCAGCCGACGCTGACCTTCACCGCCGCCGACTGGCACGACGCCCAGACGGTGGAGGCAGGGGCAGCCGAGGACGCGGACGACGTAGACGACGTGGCGACGCTGCAGCACACGGTAAGCGGCGGCGACTACGGCGCCCACAGCGTGGCCGCGGCGGACGTCTCGGTCGAGGTTACCGACAACGAAGCGCCGTCGACCACGGTGACGCTGGCGGCGAATCCGGTGACGGTGGCCGAGGACGTGGGCGCCGGCGGCCAGGAGGTGACCGTGACCGCGACCCTGAACGCCGCGCCCCGTGCGACCGCCACCGAGGTGACGGTCTCGGTCGCTCCGGAGACGGGCCCCGCCCCCGCCCGACCCCGGCGGGGGGGGCGGAACCCCACCATAAAAACCCCCCCCCCCCCCCCCACCCCCCCCCGCAAACCCCCCCCCCCCCCCCGGGCCGGGCGCCGGGGCCGGGCGGCTCCTCCCGGGGGGTCCCCCGGGGGGCCGCCCCCCCCTCGCCAGACGCCAGTGTACGTACACTGGGTAGGCTGGCTCTCCCCCCTTAGTGGACCTGGTGACGGCGTCACCAAGGCACACGAAGGCGCTGCTGTGGTCAAAGCCGCGGAGCCCCAGCGCCTCCCGTCACGCATCCTCCAGTTGTTCCAATCCGACTTCATACCAACACCGATTTCCTCGGACGATGCGTTTCTGGGCAGCAATCTCCATGACCTGCTGGTCGTCCGGGATCGCGATCACCTTTCTTGGGTGGATGTCGGCATTCTCCGGCTCATCGAATAGCGGATCGCGCTTCGCGCTCGGGTGAGCCGCCATGAGCCCGTCACAGACACCGCTAACGAAAGTGTCGAGATCACCGAACCCGTTGTCCCCGGCGTTCCTGAACACCAGCGTTTGATCTCCGACATGAATGCTCAGCGTGAGGCGAATCGGCCCGGTGAAGGGTCCGTTGGACTTCAGCGCCTCAAGAGCCTTTCTCCTGAGCGGGAGCAGTCTCTTTGCCTCAAGTGGCTTGCCCCACATAGACAACTCTCCGCCTTTCTTTGGCGGCAACTCTCCCGTCACCTTGAAACTGACGCGCTGCATATTGAGTCCTCCTGATATGCGTGCTTCCGAACAGACCCCGGTCTCTCGCCTTTGCTGCCGGCCAGGAACGCGGCCCATTGTTCCATGAGCGCCCGCCGCCGCTCGAACAGGTCGGTCCGCCGGTAGGCGGCCTCGACGGCGTTCGTGTTCACGTGAGCCAGCGCCAGCTCGCACACCTCCCGCGGCGCGTCGGAGCACTCCGCCGCCCAGTCCCGGAAGCTCGAACGGAACCCGTGCGGCACCGCTCCGATCCCGAGTGCCCTTGCCAGCTTCGCGATGGCCTCCCCGTTGAGCGGCCGGCCCAGCGCCGAGGGGAACACCACCCCGGAGCCGTCCGCGAGCGCCTGGGCCTCCCGCAGGACCACCAGCGCCCTGCGGGACAGCGGAACCCGGTGCTCCCGACCCGTCTTCATCCGCTCGGGCGGGATGCGCCATACCCGCCCGGGAAGGTCCATCTCGTCCCATACGGCGCCGCGCACCTCGCCGCTCCGGCACGCCGTCAGCACCAGGAACTCGAACGCCAGCGCGGTCGCGCGATAGGCGCCGGACGCTCGAACCGTCGCGATCGCGCCGGGCACCTCGGCATACGGGAGCGCCGGATGGTGCCGGCGCCGGACGCCGTTGCGCGGCAGCGCCGCGCCGATGGCCTCGCCCGCCGGGTTGTCCTCCCGGTAGCCCTGGGCCACCGCCCAGCGCATCACCGCCGAGATCCGGGTCCGCACCCGCTTCGCCGTCTCACGCTTCGCGTTCCAGATCGGCACCAGGACCGCCATCACGTCCGAGGTGTGGATCCGGTCCACCGGCCGCCGGCCCAGCTTCGGCATGACGTAGTCCCGGAGGCTCGAGCGCCACAGCTTCTCGGACCGGCCGCCGTCCTTCCAGCCGGCGGCATGGACCGCAATGACCTTCTCGACGGCTTCGGCGAAGGTGGGGACCGTCCGCCTCTTGCCAGTCACCAGCTCGCCGCGCTGGCGCGCGAGGAGGTTGAGGGAGCACTTGAGGCGCGCCTCGGCGAGGCTGACGTGGGGCCAGGAGCCGAGTCCGAGGTTGCGGGGCCGTCCGTCGATGCTGATGCGCTGCCCCCAGGACTTGGCGAGGTGTCCGCGGGCGGTGAGCTTCACCCGGAGGGACAAACCGCCGGAGCCGCGGCCGTCGCCGTAGCGTCCGGGTTCCTGTATGGTTTCGACGAAGCGGGTGGAGAGGCGGTAGGGGCGTTGGATGGCGTCGCTTGGGGTTCGACTGGGCATCATATGGGAGACATGAAACGGCGGGGAATGCGGGGGTTCGCAAGGTTCCAGAGGGGACAGTATAGCACTGTAAGCCGTTGAGAATGGGAACAGTAACGGGACGCCATGGCACTCTACGGAACCCTACGGAAACGACAAAGTGCGGAGCGGAGCACCGCGCGTGCCGGTCTGAAGACCGGCGGTCCCGGCCGGTTCGCCACCTCGGCGGTCTGAAGACCGGCGGTCCCGGCCCACGGCGGATAATCGCGGCCATGAGAGCCCGCGCCCTTTTCGCTGTCATCGTTGCCTTGCTCGTGCCTGCCGGGGCGGCGGGCCAGACGGAGCCGATCGAGCTCAGTCATCTCTACGGCCCGGACGCGCTGTCGTTCTCCCCCGAACTGCCCCGCGTACGCTGGATGCCCGGCGGGACGCACTATCTGACCGGGGCCGGCGAGGGGGCCGCACGCTCCTGGGACGTGGTGGAGGCAGCCACGGGCGCCGCCGAGAGTCTCTACGACGCGGACGCGCTGGCCGCGGCGCTCACCGAGACGCTCGCACTTTCCGAGGAAGAGGCCGGCCGGGCGGCGCGGCCCGCCTCCCTGACCATGTCAACGGGCGGCGAGCGGCTCCTCCTGAACCTCGCCTCCGACTTCTTCGCGTGGGAGACGGCCGACAACGACCTTCGCAGGCTGACCCGCGGCCCGGAGACCGAGGAACTGCCCCGCTTTTCCCCGGACGGGCGGCGCATCGCCTTCATCCGGGACAACGACCTCTACGTCACCGACCTCGAGGGTGCCGAGCTGCGGCTCACCACCGGGGGCGGGCCGGACCTGCTGAACGGGAAACTCGACTGGGTGTATCAGGAGGAGATCTACGGGCGCGGCAACTTCCACGCCCACTGGTGGAGTCCCGACGGCAGCCGCATCGCGTTCCTCCAGAGCGACGAGCGTGACGTTCCGCGCTTCACCGTCGTGGACCACATCCCCTACCACCTCGGTCTCGAGGTCTATCCCTATCCCAAGGCCGGCGACCCGAACCCGCGTGTGCGCCTGGGCATCGTCCCCGCCCACGGCGGCGACATCGTCTGGGTGAACCCGGGGGGCTACGGCAACCAGGAAACCCTCATCGTGGACGTGGGCTTCTCGCCCGCGGGAGACGTCTGGTACCAGATCCAGGACCGGACCCAGACCTTCCTGGACCTGCACCGGGCCGACGCGCGGACGGGGGAATCCAGCCGCGTCCTGCGTGAGGACGCCGGACCGTGGGTCAACGGGCACGGCCTGCCCCACTTCCTGCCCGGCGGCGGCTTCCTGTGGTTCAGCGAGCGCACCGGGTTCAAGCACCTCTACCGCTACGACGCGGACGGAGCGCTCGTCGGCCCCCTCACCGAGGGACGCTACGAGGTTCGGCGGCTGCACGCGGTGGACGAGGGGGCCGGCGCCGCCTACGCATCGGGCACCTACCGGACCTCGCTCGGCTCGGACGTCCTGCGGGTCGCCCTCGACGGGTCCGGGGTCACGCTGCTGAGTGAGGCGCCGGGCACGCACCAGGCCAACTTCCCGGACGGGAAGACCGCGCCTCACTTCGTCGCGGTGTCCCACGACCTCGACAGCCCACCGGCGATGACCCTGCGCCGGGCCGCCGACGGCGCCGTCCTGCGCGACCTCGGGGGCGGCGAAGTGCCGGACCTCGGCCGTTTCGAGATCTCTCCCCCCGAGCTGTTCCGGATCCCCACCGCGGACGGGACGGAACTCGAGGCCATGATGGTCCGGCCGCACGGCTTCGACCCGGGCCGGGTTTACCCGGCGTGGGTGCACGTGTACGGAGGTCCGCACGCGCCCCAGGTGCGGAACGCCTGGCCGGGGACCCGCGGGATGTGGTTCCAGTACCTCGCGCAGCAGGGAATCGTGGTCCTCGTGGTGGACAACCGGATCGCCTCCGGCAAGGGGGTGGAGTCCACCTGGCCGGTCTACGGCAACTTCGGCGAGCAGGAACTCGCCGACCTGGTGGAGGCGGTGGACTGGCTCGGCGGCCAGGACTACGTCGACGCCTCCCGCATCGGGGTGGACGGCTGGAGCTTCGGCGGCTACCTGACGCTGACCGCGCTCACCAAATCGGACCGCTTCCGCGCCGGCATCGCGGGCGGGAGCGTGGTGGACTGGCGCGACTACGACTCGGTGTACACCGAGCGTTACATGAGCACCCCGGACGAGAACCCCGAGGGATACCGGAAGAGTTCCGTGCGCGGGGCGGCCGGCGATCTGCACGGCGAGCTGCTCCTGATCCACGGGACGATGGACGACAACGTCCACCTGCAGAACACCGTCCAGTTCACCCACGACCTGCAAAAGGCAGGAAAACCCTTCGAGCTGATGGTCTATCCGAAATCGCGCCACGGGGTGCGGGACCCGGACCTGGTCCTGCACCTCAGGGAGACCATGGCGCGGTTCATCCTGAAGACGATGGCGCCGTAACCGGCCTTCATTCCTCCTCGACGAGCGCCGCCACCTGCTCGGCGATCGCCAGAGAGGCGGTCGCCGCCGGCGAGGGCGCGCTCAGGACATGGGTGCGATTCTCCCGCCGGAGGATGCGGAAATCGTCCGCGATGCGGCCGTCCGGAAGCACGGCGATCGCCCGCACCCCCGACGGCGCCGCGATGAGATCGGAGACCCGGATTTCGGGGACGAGCCGCGCGAGGCGCCGGGTGAAGGCCCGCTTCGAGAGCGACCGGTGGATCTCGTCCAACCCCACCCGCCACTCGCGGGAGGCGAGGCGCCGGAACCCCGGATACCGCGCCATCTCGCCGAGGTCCCGGAGGTTCACGTCGCGGCGCCGGTACCCCTCGCGGGCGAGCGCAAGCACCGCGCTCGGGCCGGCGTCCACGTGTCCGTCGAGATTCCGGTGGAGATGCACGCCGAGGAACGGGAAGCGGGGGTCCGGAGTGGGGTAGATGAGGCCACGCACGAGTCCGGCGCGTTCGGGGCGAACCCGGTAGTACTCGCCGCGGAAGGGCAGGATCCGGATCTCGGGTTCATCGCCGGCCATTCGGGCCACCCGGTCGGACTGGAGTCCGGCGCAGGTGACCAGGCGGCGGCAGGTGAACTCTCCCGTGGTGGTGTGGACGCGGGCCTCACCTCCGGAAGCTCCGATCCGGACGACCCGGGCGCCGGTCAGGACCCGCCCGCCCCCGGTTTCGAAGAGGCGCCGGAGGGTGGCGGCTACTTCCGCAAAACGCACCACTCCCGAAGACGGCGAATGGAGTGCCGCCACTCCCTCGGCGTGGGGCTCGATCTCGCGGAGCTCCGCCCGGCCGAGCATGCGGAGTCCGGGGACGCCGTTCGTCTCGCCGCGGTGGAGCAGCCCCACGAGCCGTCCCCGCTCGGCCTCGTCCGCGGCGACGATCACCTTGCCCGAGAGCGAGTACGGGACGCCGTGTTCCTCGCAGAAGCGAAGCAGCAATTCCACCCCGCGCCGGCAGTTCCGGGCGCGGAGCGAACCTGGCGCGTAGTAGATGCCGGAGTGGATGACGCCGCTGTTCCGGCCGGTCTGGTGCCGGGCGACGCCGGGCTCCTTCTCGAGCACGAGGATCGTCCAGGAGGGGTTCCGCTCCTGAAGACGGCGGGCCACCGCGAGCCCGACGATCCCGCCGCCGACCACGAGGACGTCGAGAGGTTTCGTCCCGTTCGTCCCGTTCATCGGCCCCCCGTCCTGATGGTGTCAGAAGGCGGCGGAATCGCCATGCGCCCCAACCGCTTGAACGCGGAATCCAGAACTTCCACGCGTTTCGTTGAATTCCGTGCCGATTCCGAACCGCCGGACGGATCCCTCGTTGCCGGGGGATATGCGCCTCCGATTCCGATCGTTTCTCCTCTCCGGGGTCCTGCTCGCCGCGTCGAACGCCGCCGCTTCCCCCGGACCCCTCGTTCCCGCAGCCGGGCTGCCGGCGGTTCCCGGGAGCGAGCCGCTCCGGGTGCGGTTCTACGACCCCTACCGCCTCCTCTCCCCGGAGGCCCACTCGTGGCTCGAAAAAGAGGTGGTCCGCGCCTTCGGAGCGAGCGAGATCGGGCTCACTTTCGTCGGCCGCGGGGGCCCCGGAGTGATTCCCGCGACCCTCTATCCCGAGCTTCCGGACCGCTGGGACGTCGCTCCCGAGGCCATCGGAGTAGCGATCGGAGTGCACGGAGGACCGCGGTCCATCTTCCTGTCGCTGGGGGCCGCCGAACGGGCTCTCGGACTGCCGCTGGCCCGGCGCCAGGCCGCGCCGGCAGCGGCGAAGCCTGCCAGGCGCCGCTTGCCTGGATCGCAGTCCCGGCGGTTGGGTGTCGCCCTCGGCCGCGTCCTGGCCCACGAGCTGGTTCACACCGTCGCGCCCGAGTGCCCCCACACGGCGAACGGCCTGATGGCGGAGCGTTTGAGCCGCCGGATGTTGACCGCGCCCGGAATCGGATTCGACGCCCTGGCCACGCGCCACCTGCGGCGCGCCGCGGCCGGGATGGCCGCTCCTGAAACGGGCTGAAGACATCCCGCGCCCGTTCCCGGCGGTGTGGCGCGCGGGCGGCGCGGGGAGCACGCTCTCGACCCGGTTAGAGTTCGCCTATGAGGCGGCCGAGTCCGCGCTGGCAACGGATCCTGGTGCTCGCCGGTCTGGGGGCCGGCGCTCTCGGGATCGCCCTGTTCCAGGGCGCCCTGTCCACGCCCGCACGGGTGGAATCGCTCTACACCACGGGCATCTACCCGCTGGTCGTCCGCGTTTTCTCGTTCCTGAGCGGCCTCGTTCCCTTCTCGCTGGCCGAGCTCTTCGTCGCGGCGGCCGCGCTCTTCGTCATCGGACGCGTCACCTGGCGCTTCACAGGCCGCTTCCGGCAACCGGCTCCGAGCGGAGAAGCTCCAACTGGAGAACCCCAAACGCCGGCGCGGCCTCCGGCGCCTCGGGCAGTGCTCCGGCGGCTCGCCTATACCGCGGTGTTCGCCCTCGCGAGCGCCGGCGCCCTCTACGCGATCTTCGTCGTCGTGTGGGGCCTGAACTACGCCCGTCCCCGCCTCGAGCACCGTCTGAACCTGCCCGTCGGCCAGATCTCGGAGGCCGAACTCGTCCGGCTGACCACCCGGGTCGCCGCGGAGACCACCCGCTTCCACCGGCTCGCCGGCCTGCCGGCCGCCGCGGTTTCGAAGAGCCCCCTCGATTTCGCCACTCTCAGCACCGCCATCGACGAGGCGTACGACGCGATCGACCTGCCCGGCGATCCCGGGCCCGGAAGAATGAGTCCGGTCAAGCCGGCCGTCTTCTCGGGACTGATGTCCCGCCTCGGGATCAGCGGCATCTTCGTGCCGTTCACGGGCGAACCCACCGTAAACACGGGACCGCCCGACGTCGCCGTGGCGTTCACCGCCGCCCACGAAAAGGCGCACCAGCGGGCCATCACCCACGAAGGGGAAGCGAGCTTCGCCGCGTATCTCGCGCTCTCCCGCCAGCGGCGGCACCCCTACCTTTCCTACGCCGCCTCCTTCTACGCCGCGCGGCATCTGCTGGCGGCGGTACGGAACGCCGACGCGGAGGACCGGGACCGCGCCTGGGCCGCCCTGGGGCCCGGGCCGCGCCGCGACCTGGACGCCCTCAACGCCTTCTGGGCCCAGCACCGCGGAATGGTGCGGGGCGCCGCGCGCCGTGTGAACGACTCCTACCTGCGCACCATGCGGATCCCGGACGGCGCCCGCAGCTACGGAACGGTGGTGCGGCTGCTGATCGCCGATCTGCGGAGACGGTCGCCGCCCCCGGCCGCGATCACGACGGACGACAGCGAGGGCTGAGGAGGGCTGCACTTCGCGGCCTGCGGCCGCGATGCCGGCCAGAGGCCGGCGGCCCAGGCTGGCGCTCCGGGCCGGCGCTCTTATGGCGCCGCGAACCGCGCCGCGGTTTCGAACAGCGTCCGCACGCTGAAGCCGGTCGCTCCCTTCGGATAGTACTTCCAGGGCTTTTCCACGATGAAAGGTCCCGCGATGTCGAGGTGGGCCCATTTCGCGCCGTCGGGCACGAACTCCTGCAGGAAAAGCGCCGCTGTGATCGTGCCGGCGTTGATGCCGCCGATGTTCTTCAGGTCGGCCGAATCGCAGCGGAGCTCCTCGGCGTATTCCTTTACGAGCGGCAGCTCCCAGAAGACCTCGCCGTGCGGCTCGCCCGCGTCGATCACGGCCCGCACCCAGTCGGCGTCGTTCCCCATGACCCCGGCGACCCCGGTGCCGAGCGCCCGCACCACGGCACCGGTCAGCGTCGCCACGTCCACGATGTGCGTCGCGCCCTCCTCCCCGGCCCGCGCCAGGGCGTCGGTGAGCACCAGCCGGCCCTCGGCGTCGGTGTTGTCCACCATCACCGATTTGCCGTTCCGGGCGCGGAAGATGTCTCCCGGCCGGGTCGCGGACGGCCCGGGGTAGTTCTCGGCGGTCGCCACGATCCCGGTGACCGTCGCCGGCACGCCCTCCCGGGCCACCGCCGACATGGCGGCGAGGACCGCCGCCGCGCCGGACATGTCGCCCTTCATGGTCCACATCCCGGAGGGCGGCTTGAGCGAGATGCCGCCGGTGTCGAAGGTGATGCCCTTCCCGACGAGCGCGAGGTGCCGCCCGTTCTCCGGCGCATCCTCCGGCCGGTGCCGCAGCACGATCAGGCGCGGGGGCCGGTTGCTCCCCTGCCCCACCGAGATCAGGCCGGGGTATCCCTGATCGCGAAGCGCCTTTTCGTTCCAGACCTGGACTTCCAGCCCGGTATCGGCCGCGATCCGGTGCGCCTCGCGGGCCAGGATCTCCGGGGTCACCGCTTCTGCCGGCTCGTTGATGAGATCCCGGGCGCGGTTCACCTCGGAGGCGAGCCTCACCGCGCGCGCGACCTCCTCCCGGGCCTCGTCGACGGCTTCCTCCGCAACCACAATGCGCACGCGGGGAGATGCCGGATCGTCCTGTTCCTTGAAGTAGCGGGCGAACCGGTAGGCGCCCAGCGTGGCGCCTTCCGCAACCGCTCCCGCACACCCCGGACCGTCAGCGCCCTGCAGCGAGAACACCAGTTCGCGGTGGTGGAAGTCGCGGGCGTGCTTCAGCGCACGCGCTGCGAGGACGCGGATGCCGTCGGACACCGCATAGTTGGCCGTGGCCCGGGTGTGCAGGGCGAGCGTGGAGGCGCTCCGCGGCCCGCCGTGGCCGGCCACCGCCCGCTTGACCTTCGAGTCCCCGAAGATCCGCCTCGCGTTCGCCACCACTTCCCTTTCCCACCCCGCGCGCGGCGCGGCGAGGTCGAGGCCGTCGTCGAGGAGATAGGCCACGAGCGACCCGCCCCGGGCGGAGGCGTCCGCCGAAACCTTCACCTTCGGTGTCTCAGTCCTCATCGCCATACTCCTCTCTGAGCTTCTGCACCACCGCCGGATCGGCCAGCGTGGTGGTATCTCCGATCGCCTTGCCGGCCGCGATGTCGCGGAGCAGGCGCCGCATGATCTTGCCGGACCGCGTCTTGGGCACGTCCGCCGCGAACACGATGTCGTCGGGGCGCGCGATGGGCCCGATCGCCCGGGCCACGTGCGCCTTCAGTTCGGCGGCGAGGCCGTCGCGCGACGAAGCGCTCTCCCGGAGCACCACGAACGCGGCGATCCCCTCGCCCTTGATCTCGTGCGGCCGGCCCACGACCGCGGCTTCCGCGACCGCCTCGTGCTCGACGAGGGCGCTCTCCACCTCGGCCGCCCCGAGACGGTGGCCGGAGACGTTCAGGACGTCGTCCACCCGGCCCATCACCCAGAAGTAGCCGTCCTCGTCGCGGTGGGCGCCGTCGGCCGGGAAGTAAATGTCCTTCCACTGGCTCCAGTAGGTCTCGCGGAATCGCTCCTCGTCGCCCCAGATGCCGCGCAGCATCGAGGGCCAGGGCTTCGTGATGGCGAGCAGCCCGCCGCCCACCTCGACGCGTTCGCCCCGCCGGTCGAGGATCTCGAGCGCGATCCCGGGGAAGGCGTGGGTCGCGGAACCCGGTTTCAGGGTGGTCACCCCGGGCAGCGCGGTTGCCATGATGGACCCCGTTTCGGTCTGCCACCAGGTGTCCACCACGGGACAGCGGCCGCCCCCGATCTCCCGGTGGTACCAGACCCACGCCTCGGGGTTGATCGGTTCCCCAACCGTTCCCAGGAGGCGGAGCGAGCCGAGGTCGTGAGCCGCCGGGTGCTCGGTTCCCCATTTCATGAAGGCGCGGATCGCGGTCGGCGCGGTGTAGAAGCAGGTCACCCGGTAGCGCTCCACGATGGACCAGAGGCGGGCGCGGTTCGGGGTGTCGGGCGCGCCCTCGTACATGACCTGGGTTACCCCGAGCGCGAGCGGGCCATAGACGATGTAGGAGTGGCCGGTCACCCAGCCGATGTCCGCCGCCGCCCACCAGACGTCCGAGTCCTTAAGGTCGAAGACCGCCCGTGCGGTGGCGGTGACCTGGGTGAGATAGCCGCCGGTGGTGTGCACGATCCCCTTGGGCTTCCCGGTGGTGCCCGAGGTGTAGAGGATGTAGAGGACGTCCTCGGCGTCCATCTCCTCGGGTTCCGCGGTGTCGGCGGCTCCCTCCATGAGTTCCGCCCAGTCGTGGTCGCGGCCGGCGACCATGGGGACGTCCTCGCCGGTGCGGCGCACCATCACCACTCCGGTGATCGAGGGGGTGTTCTCAAGCGCCTCGTCGGAGATCGCCTTCAGCGGCACGATCCCACCGCGCCGGTGACCGCCGTCGGCAGTGATCAGCACCTTGGCCTCGGCGTCGTTGATCCGGTCCCGCAGCGACTGCGCCGAGAACCCGGCGAAAACAACGCTGTGGGGGGCCCCGATCCGGGCGCAGGCGAGCATCGCGACCGGGAGCTCCGGGACCATGGGCAGGTAGATCGCCACCCGGTCGCCCTTCCCGACGCCGAGACCGCGCAGGACGTTGGTGAGGCGGCAGACCTCCCGGTGGAGGTCGGCGTAGGTCAGGGTCTTCCGGTCGCCCGGCTCCCCCTCCCACAAGATGGCCGGCCGATCGCCGCGGCCGTTCGCGAGGTGCCGGTCGAGGCAGTTGACGCTCGCGTTCAGCTTGCCGCCGACGAACCAGCGCGCGAAGGGCGGCTTCCAGTCGAGGACCCGGTCCCAACGGCGGCTCCACTCGAGCCGTTCGGCCTGGGCGGCCCAGAACCCCTCCGGATCGGCGGCGGCTTCGCGGTAGATCGACTCGTTCTGAATCCAGGCCTGCCGGCGGAAATCCTCCGGCGGCGGATACGCCCGTTGCTCGTCGAGGAGTACCTCGATCTCCTGCTCGGGGATTTCCTGCTCGGGTCGTTCGGCCATCGGGCGATTCTAGGAGGCTTCCCGATAGAGCGGAACGCCAACATCGGGTGATTCCGCGGCCGGAACCCGGATCGCTGCGACCCATTTCGCCGGACGAGGTCCCGCGGGTCGGCCAAGAGCCGTGATGGCGCTGCCGGCGGGTCGGTTTGAGGTTGCGTCGTGGGGGGGGGGGGGGGGGGCGCGGCGCGCGCGGCGGGCCCGGGGGGGGCGGGGCCGGGCGCCGCGGCGCGCCGGGGGGCGGGGGCGGGCGCGGCCCGCGCCGCACCGCGTGA
>JAPPGX010000072.1 GCA_028877265.1 Acidobacteriota bacterium | reverse complement strand
GGAGTGGGGGGAGTCGTCACTGGAGCCGAATGCCGCGGCGCGCGAGTACATCGTGAACTCGAACATCGACTTTTTTGCGAGGATGCGGCGGGTCTGAGGCGGGGCCAAGCCGTTTGCGCCATCCGGCCACACGACCCTACGCCCCTGCGGGCCGCGTGCCGGTCTGAAGACCGGCGGTCCCGGGCGCAGTTCCGCCTACGCGGGGCGCCAGGCTTCGAGGCCGTCGAGGTAGGGGCGGAGGACCTCGGGAACGGTGACGCTGCCGTCGGGCCGCTGGTAGTTCTCGAGGATCGCCAGCCAGGAGCGGCCGACGGCGAGGCCCGAACCGTTCAGGGTGTGGCAGAACCGGGCCTTTTCGCCGGACGCCGGGCGGTAGCGGATCCGGGCGCGGCGCGCCTGGTAGTCACCGCAATGGCTGCAGGAGCTGATCTCCCGGTAGGTCCCCTGCGACGGTAGCCAGACCTCGATGTCGTAGGTCTTGGTGGCGGCCCCGCCCATGTCCCCGGTTGAAAGGAGGACCACCCGGTAGGGCAGTCCCAGGAGATTCAGGACGCGCTCGGCGTCCCGGGTGAGCCCCTCCAACTCCTCGAACGACGACTCCTCGTCGGTGACCTTGACGAGTTCCACCTTGTCGAACTGGTGCTGGCGGATCAACCCCTGGGTGTCCTTTCCGTGGGCGCCGGCCTCGGCCCGGAAGCACGGGGTATAGGACACGAAGCGTTTCGGCAACTCCTCAGCCGACAGCGTTTCTCCGGCGTGCAGGTTGGTGAGGGGAACCTCGGCGGTGGGAATCAGGTAGAGATCACGCCCCTCCGCCTTGAACAGGTCGTCCGCGAACTTCGGGAGCTGACCGGTACCGACCAGTGACCGCGAGGCGACGAGGAAGGGGAGCCAGATCTCCTCGTACCCGTGCTCCTTCGTCTGGACATCCAGCATGAACTGGATGAGCGCCCGCTCGAGGCGCGCCCCGGCCCCGGTCAGGACTGCGAAGCGGGATCCGCTGAGCTTCGCGGCGCGGGGCAGATCCAGCATTCCAAGCGCCGCGCCCAGTTCGTGATGGGGTCTGGGCTCGAAATCAAAGGAGCGCGGGGACCCGGCGCGCCGGATCTCCTGGTTTGCGGCCTCATCGACGCCGACCGGCACGGTCTCGTGGGCCAGGTTGGGAAGCTCGAGCAGACTCTCCTCGAGTTCCTGTTCAGCGGCACGCATCCGCTCTTCCTTCTCGGAAACCTCGTCCGGCGCCCGTGCGAGCTCCTCGCGCAGCCGGTCGGCGGCCTCCTTCTCCCCGGCCCGGTAGAGCGCTCCGACCTCCCGGTTCCGCGCCTTGAGCCCCGCCCGGAGGTCGCTGATCGACGCCTGGAGCCGGCGCCGCTCCTCGAACAGATTCAGAATCGCGGAGAGATCCCCGCTGTGGCCGCGGTTGCGGAGGCGCTCGGCGGTCCCCTCGGGGTCCCGCCGTATCAAGTCGGGATCGAGCATCGGGTGTTAGCCTAAACCGACAGCGTCCGGGGCGAATCTCCCCGTTTCTCTTCCATGCCGGAAACGCTTCCGATTCCCGATTTCTTCGATTCCGAGCGCGTCGGTCAGCTCTACCGGGTCCCCTACGAGACCCGCGCCGCGGAGGCCCGCGCCTGGGCCCGGCAGCACCGGCTCACTCCCGCCGCCGGCGACGCGCCGCGCGTCGGGCTCCTGCTGGTGGACTGCCAGAACACCTTCTGCCTGCCGGGGGGCGAACTCTTCGTCGCCGGCCGGTCGGGACTCGGTGCGGTGAAGGACTCGTGGCGCCTCTGCCAGTTCCTCTACGGCCACCTGGGCCGCATCAGCGAGATCGTCCTGACGCTCGACACCCACACCGCGATCCAGGTTTTCCACGCCCATTTCTTCCTCGACCGGGAGGGAAACCCACCCGCGGCGTACACCCAGATCACCTCCGAGGACCTCGAAACGGGCCGCTACCGGGTCAACCCCGACGCGGCCACGGCTGCCGGACTCGATGAAGAGGGGCTTTCGCGTCACGCGCTCCACTACTGCCGCCGGCTGGAGTCGCAGGGGAAGTACGTGCTCGTCGTCTGGCCCTATCACGCCATGCTCGGGGGCGCCGGGCACGCGGTGGTGCCGGCCATCGAGGAGGCCGTCTTCTTCCACGCGATCGCGCGGTCGGCGCAGCCCCGGTTCGAGCCCAAGGGACTGAATCCGCTCACCGAGAACTACTCGGTGTTGCGGCCCGAGGTCCTCGATGACCCGGACGGCAACGCCATCGCGGAGCCCAACCGGCAGTTGCTCGACCATCTGCTCGAGTACGACGCCCTGATCGTCGCCGGCCAGGCCAAGAGCCACTGCGTCGCCTGGACGGTGTCCGACCTGCGGGACGAAATCGCGCGGCGGGATCCGGATGGCGTCCGGGGACTCGCCCGCCGGGTGTTCCTGCTCGAGGACGCCACCTCTCCGGTGGTGGTCCCCGGCGCCGACTTCACCGACGCCGCCGACGCGGCCTACGCCGATTTCGAACGCGCCGGGATGGTCCGGGTGCGGAGCACCGACCCCCTCGAGGAGTGGCCCGGCTTTCCGGCCTGACGACCGGGCCTCCGGTCGCCTCCCTCCTCGACGTGGACTTCTACAAGTTCACGATGGGGCAGTTTGTCTTCCGGCTTCACCCGGGGGTGCGGGTCCGGTATCAACTCATCTGCCGTACCCCGGAGATCCGGCTGGCGAATCTCGTGCCCGCGGAGGCCCTCCGGGACGCTCTCGACGCCGTCAGGTCGCTGGCGTTCGCCGCCGCGGAACTCGAGTACCTGAAGGGGCTCGAACCGCGAGGACTCTTCGGCGACGACTACCTGAGCTTCCTCCAGCGGCTTCGCCTGCCGCCGGTCGAACTCGAGGTCAGGGACGGCGACTTGCGGCTGGAGGTCGAATCCACCTGGCCGGAGATGATCCTTTGGGAGACGCTCATGCTTTCTGTGCTGAGCGAACTGCTCTCGCGGGCCGCTCTCGCCGAGGCGGGCGCCGGGGCGCGAGCGCAGGCCGAGGCCGTGGGGCGGGAGCGGCTCGAGGGGAAGATCGCCGCGCTCCGTGAACGTCCCGCGGTCCGCTTCGCTTCCTTCGGCACCCGCCGGCGGTTCTCGCGGGCCTGGCAGTTCGCGTTGGAGGAGCGTCTCGCCGGGGCGCTGCCGGAGCAGTTCACCGGCACCTCCTGCGTGGCCTCGGCTTTCCAGCACGGCCTGGTTCCGGTGGGGACCATCGCCCACGAGGTCTTCATGGTGGGCGCCGCGGCGGGAGATGGATCGGACGAGTCCATCCGCGGGTCGCAGCGCCGCATGCTGGATGCGTGGTGGGAGATGTACGGCGAGCCGTTCTCGGTCGTTCTCACGGACACCTGGGGTTCCGGATTCTTCTTTGCCGAAGTCGGGGAAGCGCGCGCCCGGCGGTTTCGCGGCGTGCGGCAGGATTCCGGCGATCCGGCCGCGTTCGGGGAGCGCGCGATCCGCTGGTATGAAGACTTCGGCGTGGACCCGCGGGCGAAGTCCCTCGTCTTCAGCGACGGGTTGGAACTCCCTGACATCCTCGACCTCGAATCACGGTTCGCCGGACGGATCGGGGTGTCCTACGGCTGGGGGACCAACCTGACGAACGACTGCGGAGTCCCCAACTACTCCCTGGTCGTGAAACCGGTGGCGGCGAACGGCCGGCCGCTCGTAAAGCTCAGCGACAACCCGGGGAAGAGCACCGGGAGTCCCGCCGAGATCCGCCGTTACCGGCGGATCTTTGGCGCCGCCGCCGCGTCGCCCCGGATCCCCAGGTACTGAATCGCCGAGCCTAGTCCCCTTTTTCCGATCCGCCCGCCCGGCGCGGATGGGTTTTCGAGTAGACCTCGAAGACCCTGGCCGTCGAAACGTGGGTGTACTTCTGGGTGGTCGCGAGGCTCGTGTGCCCGAGCAACTCCTGGATGGAACGCAGGTCGGCCCCGTGATCGAGCAGGTGGGTCGCGAACGCGTGGCGCAGCGTGTGGGGTGACACCGAGCCGGCAAGCCGGACCAGCCCCGCTTCGCCCAGATAGCGCCTCACGACGGTCCGCACCGAGCGGTCGGAGAGGCGTCCGCCGCGCGCGTTCAGGAAGACCGCTTCCGTGTTCCCCGCGGTTCCCTGGACGTCCGCCCGCACCCGAAGCCAGGGACCGAGCGCGTCGGCCGCAACCTCGCCGAAGGGAACCACCCGCTCCTTGCCGCCCTTGCCGAGGACCCTCAGGATCCGGCTGTTCGGGTTGATGTCGGCGAGGTTGAGACCGACCAGTTCGGAAACCCGGAGTCCCGTTCCGTAGAGGAGTTCGAGGATGGCGAGGTCGCGGCAGCCGAGCGGTGCGGCCGGATCGGGCGCGTGCAGCAGGGCCTCGACCTCGTTCATTTCCATGCGGGTCGGGATCCTCGCCGGAGTCCGCGGCGCCCGGAGCGCCCGCGCCGGATCCCGTTCCACCACTCCCGAACGGGTGAGATACCGGTAGAGCGAGCGGAGAGCGGCCAGCTTCCGAGCGACCGTGGTGCTGGACAGCCCGCGCTCGTGCAGCGACCCGAGGTAAGCGCGTAGAACCGCCGTATCGACGCGTTCCGAACCGGCGGGCTCGTCCTCCGGCGCGCGCTCCGTTTCGACGAACTCGGCGAACTGCGACAGGTCGCTGCCGTAGCTCCGCACCGTGTTGGGCGAGGCCCCCCGGCGCTCCTCCAGATCTTCGAGGAAATCCCGGATCAACGCGCGCAGCGGCGCCGGGGGTCCGGGTGCGGGCTCCTCCCCCGGGCTCACGAGGCCGCGGGACGGGAGCGGGCGCCGCGTCTGGCCGCGGTCTTTCGGGAGGTCGCCTTCTTGCCCTTCCTCGCCGGCCGCGGCTGGATGTAGCGGCACTTCGGGAAACCGCTGCAGCCGACGAAGGGACCGCGCCGGCTCTGGCGCTGGACGAGCCCCTTCCCACACTCGGGACATTTGCCCTCGACCGGTACGGGAGCCGGCCGGGCGACCGGCCGGCCGTTCCGGACCTGGATGATCTTGGTGCACTCGGGGTATCGCGTACAGCCGAGGAAGGCCCCGAAGCGACCCCGTTTTTCGGACATCGGGGCGCCGCATTCGGGGCAGACCGGCGCCTCTTCCTCTTTCGGCTCATCGGCCGCGTCACCCAGGGAACGGCTTCCGCGGCACTCCGGGAACCCCTCGCAACCGAGGAACTTCTCGCCGCCCGACCAGCGCAGGACGAGCGGACGCCCGCAGCGCTCGCAGGGCTCGGCGGTCGGCAGCCCCTTGATCCGCGGCATCTCGACGACGGCCTTGTCGAGGTCGAGCGAGAAATCCGCGTAGAACGCCTCCAGCGTGCCCTGGAAACCGGCCTCGCCCTGTTCGATCCGGTCGAGGTTCTCCTCCATGTCCGCCGTGTAGCGGACGTTGAAGAGGTTGTTGAAGCTTCCCGCCAGCAGATCGCTCACCAGCATGCCCACCTCGGTGGGAACGAAGACCCGCGCTTTCGTCCGGACGTACTCCCGGTCCTTGATCTTGCGGAGGATCGGCACGTACGTGCTGGGCCTGCCGATTCCGTTCGCTTCCAGCTTGCGGATCAGGCTCGCTTCGCTGTACCGCTTCGGGGGAGCGGTGAAGTGCTGGACCGGCAGGACCGCTTGGAGAGCGAGCGGCTGGCCGGCATCGAGCGGGGGAATGACGGTCCTCTTGTCGGAGTCGGCGGATGGGCCCGCGTCTTCGGCCGCCTCGCGATAGAGAACCCGGTAGCCGCGCTCGGCCAGGACCGAGCCGCTCGCCACCAGCCGCTCGGGCGCCCTGCCGAAGCCGGGGATCTCGGGCGGCTCGTCGCGGCCGGGGTGTTCCGCCAGGATCGTGGCCCTGGTGTCGTGCCAGACGGCCGGCGTCATCTGGGAAGCGATGAACCGCTCCCAGATCATCCGGTACAGCTTCCGCTGATCGTCCTTGAGAAAAGGCGCCACCTGATCGGGAGTTCGTTCGACGGACGTTGGCCGGATGGCCTCGTGGGCGTCCTGCGCCCCCTTCAGCTTGCGGAAGTAGTTGGGCCGCTCGGGGAGGAAGTCGTCTCCGAACCGCTGGCCGATGAACTTCCGCACCTCCCCGAGGGCCTCCTTCGAGATCCGGGTGGAGTCGGTCCTCAGATAGGTGATCAGTCCGACGCGGTCCCCGGAGCCAAGGTCCACCCCCTCGTAGAGCCCCTGCGCCGCGCGCATGGTCCGCGCGGCCGGGAAGCGGAACAGGGAGGCCGCCTGGCGCTGCATGGTGCTGGTGATGAAGGGCGGCGGAGCCTTCTCCCGCCGGTCCTTCGACTCGACGTCCGCCACCCGGTAACGGCACGTCTCGAGCCAGCGCTGGATCTCCCGTGCCGTGGCCTCGTTGCGCGCCGCCGGCTCCCGCGGGAGGCTCTTCGGAACTTCGGCGGTCGCCCGCAGCGGCGCATCGGCGCCGGTCAGGAGGAGCGCGTCGATGGTCCAGTACTCCTCGACGTTGAAGGCCCGAATCTCGCGCTCGCGCGCGCAGATCAGGCGGAGAGCAACCGATTGCACGCGCCCGGCGGAGAGGCGCGGAGCGACCTTGCGGGAAAGCAGGGGAGAGATCTTGTAGCCGACGATCCGGTCCAGCACGCGACGCGTCTGTTGCGCCTTGACCTTGTTCCCATCCACCTCGGACGCGCTCTCGAGCGCGCGCCGGACCGCTGGCGGGGTGATCTCGTGGAAGGTGATCCGCTGGATCGGAACCTGGCGGCCCGGCGGCAGCGCGCCGAGGAACTCCTCCGCGAGGTCGTGACTGATCGCTTCCCCCTCCCGATCCGGGTCGGTCGCCAGGTAGATGTGGGAGGCTTTTTTCGCCGCGCGCTTCAGGCTCTCGAGGATCTTGGCCCGGTCGGGAACCACCTCGAACTGAGGGCGAAAACCGTTCGCGATGTCGACCGAGAGGCCCCGCTGCGGCAGGTCCCGGACGTGCCCGCCCGAGGCCATGACCCGGTAGGAGCCCCCCAGAAACCGCTCGATGGTCTTGGCTTTGGCGGCGGATTCGACGACGACGAGTGCGTTTCCCATGACGTGCAATCAGTCTAACGATCCATCCGCTCCACGGAAGAAGTCACCCGGAAACCGGCGCACCAGCCCCCGCCGTTCCAGCTCGGAGATCGCCGCCAGCGCCACCGGCACCGGGAGGCCGGCGGCGCCGAGGAGGGTGTCCAGGTCCATTCCGGACGGGCGTTTCCCGAGCGCGTCCAGCAGACGCGCGGCTTCGGGGCCCGGTCTCGGGGAAGCGCCGCCCGGTTCGCGGCTTCGGACGTCTCCCGAGTCCGCAGCGGATTCGATGGAACCAGCGGGAAGACCCAGCTCCTCCAGGATGTCGGCCACTCCCGTGACCAGGGTGGCGCCCAGCCGGATCAGCGCGTGGCACCCCGCGCTCGTATCCGATCCGATGGGGCCCGGGACCGCGAAGACCTCGCGTCCGGAGTCCACCGCGTGGCGGGCCGTCGCGAGAGAGCCGCTCCGAGCGGCGGCTTCCACCACCAGCGTTCCCAGGGTAAGGCCGGCGATGATCCGGTTCCGGCGCGGAAAGTGATGTGGGAGGGGACGCGTTCCGGGGGGAAACTCCGTCAGCACCGCTCCCGATGCGCGGCAGGCGCGCGCGAGACCGCGGTGCTCCGGGGGATACAGCGAGTCGTGCGCGGAACCGAGGACGGCGACCGTCCTGCCCCCGGCCTCGAGCGCCGCCCGGTGAGCCGCCGCGTCCACGCCCCGGGCGAGACCGCTCACCACCACGAGCCCCGCTTCGGCCAGCCCGCCCGCGAGTCGTTCCGCGACCGCGATTCCATAGGGGGTCGCTCTCCGGGAGCCCACCACCGCGACCGCCGGCGCCGCGAGGTCGGTCTCGCCCGCTACCTCGAGCGCAATCGGAGGAACGCCGATTTCGGCGAGCAGGGACGGGAATCCAGGTTGTCCCAGAATCAGCAGCCGGCGCCCGGCCGCGGCGGCCGCGTCGCGCCAGCGCCGCGCCGCTTCGAGCCCACCGGCCGGCGACTTGCCGAACTTCCGCCGGAACGTGGAAACGGCTGCTTCCAGATTGCCACTCTCGAAGCAGCGGGTGCGCTCTCGGGGCGGCGGCCGCTCGGCAAGGGCGATCGCGAGCGCCGCCTCTTCGAGACGGGCGCGAGAGTCCCTTCCGGGGGGGGCGGGACGGTTCGTCATCGGTCATCTCCCCGAGGTTGGTTCCGCCGCTCCGGGGATCGGAACGGATCGAAACGCCCTCAGTAGGTATTGACGCAACTCGTGTCGTTTTCTTCTCACCCCAATGGGGTTTTCCCCCACCGGCCGGCTCGCGCTACTATCGGAGACCGTTCGGATTCCCGTCCGGAGCCTTCTCCAGGGCAGTTGCCCGGGAACCAGCAACATGGCCTGTTCATTGCATTCCAGACTGACGATGCACCGGTTGCCCGCACCCCGCGCCGCCTGGTTGCTCGCTGCCGCGACCTTGCTGATCGGAGGATCCGCGGCGGCCCAGCCCATCGCGGCGCTCGACACCGCCGCATCCGCCGGCGGCGAGCGGTCCGGCCAGGAGAACTCCTTCGGGGTCGAGGTGGCCAGCAAGGGCCTCTGGAAGGAGGCGGCCTACCGCTGGGAGAAGGCAGTGGAACTCGATCCCCAGAACCCGAAGGCCCACAACAATCTCGGGGTCGCCTACGAGCGCTCCGGCAAGTTCGAAGAAGCGCTCAAGTCCTACGAGACGGCGCTTGAGCTGATGCCCAGCAATGAGCAGATCCGTCAGAACTACGAGTTGTTCCGCGAGGCCTACGAGCGAAAGAAGCGGAAGGACCGCGACGCCGCCCGCTCCCGGAGGCGTTAGCAGCCGGTGGTGAAACTCACGCGGCATTTGACGCCCGCTGCATCCCCGCTGACCGCTCGCCTTCGGCTCGCTCATCGTTGCGCTTCGGTCGGAATACGCTCGGTATTCCTCCCTCACGCGTCTTGTCAGCGAGGCGCAGCGGACGTCTCGGTGCTCACGCCAGTTCCACCACCGGCTGCTAACCGGCTCATGGGTCTTGCTCGCTTTCGCCGGTTCGCTCCGGGAGTTGCGTTTTCGCTGCTCGGCTTCACCGCCTGCGCCGCCGGGCCCTATGTCGAGGTGCCCATCGAGATTCCGATCGACGCCAAGCTCGACCTTTCGGAATACGGCCGGGTGCTCGTCGGCAGTTTCGTCAGCCAGACCAACGAGAACCTGGATCTCGACTCGGAGACTTCGCGGCTGCTCAGGAACCAGTTGCGCCTGAACTCGCGGTTGGCCGTGATCGAGGCCGAAGTCGAGCCCCTCGGGGACTTTTCCGACGCGGCGCTCGAAGCCAGCGGGCTGGCCGAACAGTTCGACGACATGGCGGCCGAGGCGGTCGCGATCGGCGACGGAGAAATCTCCCGGCAGGAGTGGATCGACCTGGAGCAGGACAAGCTCCTCGAGGACGAGGAATACTGGCGGCAGTTGGGCGAGGAGTTCGAGGAGCCGCTGATCATCAGCGGCCGGCTCCGCTTCGCGGCGGAGGAACGCTCCGGGTTTTCCCGCCGCGACCGTTACGTCCGCGACAGCTTCAACCGGCCCCGGTTGGTGCGCAGCACCCAGTTCCAGGAGCGGAGCGCCTACACGCTGACCGCGGAGTTCTATTTCATCGACGGCGCGAGCGGCCGGACCATCCACCGCGAGCGCTTCACCGAGGAGGTCATCTTCGGACGGGACGAGGAGAGCTCGGCGCTCTCGTCCTACTTCGAACTGATGGACCGCATCCTCCCGAATTTCCTGAGCGTGGTAACGCCGCAGACGTTCCGAGGCACCCGAGTCCTGTTGCGTTGACGGGCTGTCCGGCAAAGAAAGGAGAAGGCTCGTGACTCGCGATTCTTCCAAATCCGGCTCCCGGGCCCGGGCGCCGTTCGTTCTCACCGTTCTGCTGGCGGCGCTCGGAACGGCGTCCGTGGCGCCGGCGCAGTACTTCATCCCCTTCTACGGGAAGAACAAGGTCAAGTACGACAAGCACGACTGGCAGGTGTACCGGTCGCCGCACTTCGACGTTTACTACTACCCCGAGATGGAGGAGGAACTCGGGCGGCTGGTGAGCTACGCGGAGAGCGCCTACGAGACGTTGTCGGACGAACTGAAGCACGAAATTCCGTTCGCCATTCCGCTGATCCTCTACAAGACGTTTTCCGAGTTCGCCCAGACGAACCTCTCGCCATCCGAGATTCCCGAGGGCGTGGGAGCCTTCGCGGAGTCCGCGCGCGACCGGATGGTCATCCCCATCGACAACCCCCCGGATGAACTCCAGGAGCTCTTCCTCCACGAGCTCACCCACATTTTCGAGTTCGACATCATTCCCCGGTCGCTCTTCCGGCAGACGGTGCCGCTCTGGATCGACGAGGGGCTCGCCACCTACATGGAGGACGAGTGGGATCCGATCGACCTGATGGTGGTTCGCGATGCCGCCGTCGCGGACCAGATTCCCACCTTCCAGGAACTCAACCAGCGCTTTGCGCGCGCGCCGTACTCCTTCGGCGCCTCCATCTTCGACTTCATGGAGGAACGCTTCGGGAAGGAAGGAGTGCGGCAGTTCGTCTTCTCGCTGCGCCGGGCGGTGACCGGCGGAGTCAGCGAGGAGGTGTTCGAGCAAGCTTTCCGGATGCCGTCCGAGGAGTTCTACCGCGAGTACAAGCGCTGGATGAAGGAGCGGTTCAAGCCCTACCGGGACAAGGAGATTCCGGAGGACTACAGCGTGGACCTGTCGCCGCGCGAGGGACGCTACGTCGGTGCGATTTCCGCCGCGCAGTCGCCGTCGGGAGAGGTCATCGCAGTGCTTGCCGGGAACCGCCGCGAGTCGGAATACGACGTGGTATTGCTGTCCGCCCGGGACGGCGAGGTGATCCGTAACCTGACCCCGGGCTATGCAGGCGAGTTCATCAATGTGGTGGGACTCAGCGGTGAGGACCAGCTCATGGGGCGGAACCTGAGCTGGACGCCGGACGGGGCGCAGGTCGCCTTCTTCGGGCGGTTCCAGAAACGCCGGGCGCTGCTGTTCGCCGACGTCGTGCAGTCGAAGATCGTCCGGCGCATCGAGATGCCGCTCGACCGGGCCAAGTTCCCGCACGTGGGGCCGGACGGCCAGTGGGTCTATTTCACCGCGCTCAACAACGCGATCTCCGACGTGTACCGGGTGAACATCGGGACCGAGGAGATCGAGAACATGACCCGGGACGACTTCCACGACAAGTTCCCGACGGTCAGCCCGGACGGCGAATGGATCTACTACAGCCGGCGGATCAGCGGTTACGACAAGCTCTACCGCCTGCGGATCGCCACCGGCGAGAAGGAGCAGGTCACCTTCGGGACCTTCAACGACGTGGCCCCGATCTTCGCGCCCAACGGCCGCGACCTCATCTATTCCTCGAATGAGGACGACGGGATCTTCAACATCCGATCGCTGGACACCGAGACCGGCGACATTCTCCAGTACACCGATGTGCTGGGCGGCAACTTCGCGCCCAGCGTCATCAGGGATCCCGACACCGAGCAGGAGACGCTGCTCTTCACGAGCTACTACAAGGGCAACTGGGGGTTGCACACCCTCGGCATGGACGAGCCGGTGAAGGAGATCTTCGCCGACACCATCGTCCGGACCCCGGGGCCGGTCATCGACTTCGTGCCCACCGTGAATCACCAGGTCATCAGCGAGAACAAGCGCGAGAAGGGACGCTTCGAGAAACTGTTCCTCGACGGCCCGCCCCCGATCACGGCCGGGTTCACGAGCGACTTCGATTTCCTCGGCGGCACCGCGATCTCGCTCTCCGACGTGCTCGGTGACGACCGGCTCTCGTTCACCGCGTATTCCGTCCGTTCCTACCGCATCTACAACGCCCAGTACGCGAACCTGTCGGGACGCTTCCAGTACGCCGTTGAGGCGCACGACCAGACCTCCTTCTTCTACCCGGGGCTTCCCTACTACCTCACGAACTTCTGGTCGCGCGCGGACAGCATCGGCACGATCCGCTCCTCGGGGGCCTCGGCGCGGGCGCTCTACCCGCTCAGCCGTTTCCGGCGGTTCGAGATGGGGATCGGGTACGACTATCAGAAGGCCGGGTTCGAGAACATCTACCTCCAGCCGGGTGAAGACCCGCTCTTCCCCCAGCAGTTCGTCGACCAGTACGACGACTTCTACACCCGGATCTTCCCGACCGGCCACGTTCTGCCGGCGCGCTTCGCCTTCGTCCAGGACACGATCCGGTTCCGCCAACTGGGTCCGGCCGTGTTCCCGCAGGCCGGCAGCACGGTCTATGCGGGGCTCGAGTGGTCCCCCGGCGGACCGTTTCTTTCGAGGACGACCTTCAACCTCGATGCCCGGAAGTACTTCCAGGTCACGACCTCCAGCGTGCTGGCGGCGCGGCTCAAGTGGATGCACAGCTCCGGCGACGCGCCGGCGTTCTTCTGGTTCGGCGGAATGGGCGAACTGCGCGGTTACGACCTCTACTCCTTCGTGGGCAACCGGGGCGGCCACGCCACCGTCGAATTCCGCTTCCCGATCATCGACGCCGCCATCACCCCCCTGGGGCTGATCGGCCCGTTCCGCGGTAGCGTGTTCGTTGATGCCGGAGGGGCCGCCTACGACGGGGAGGAGTTGAGCATCTATTCCTCCGAGCGCCGGGAATCACGGCTCGGCCGGCTCTGCGGTCCGCGCCAGAACGTGGTCTGCGTGTCGGAAGGGGGCGGCCTCGACGACTTCGTGGCTTCCTACGGGTTCAACGCCCGCGTCTATTTCCTCGGGCTGCCGCTGAACTTCGCCTGGTCCAAGCGCACCGACTTCGCCACCACGCTCGACGGCTGGAAGTTCGACTTCTGGATGGGCTGGCCCTTCTAGCGTCGAGCGGTTTGGGAACGGGGTCCCCGGCCCGTTGATGCATCGGACGTAAGGGAGAAGGGCCGGGGACCCCGTTCCCAAACCGCCCGGCGCTTCGCGCCGCGAACCGCAACTCCCTCGCGCGCTCAGCGCGC
>JAPPGX010000019.1 GCA_028877265.1 Acidobacteriota bacterium | reverse complement strand
CCTTCGTCCTGAGGTTCAGGATCGTCACCACGAAGTTGAGGCCGCCCATCGTGAAGGAGGCCACGAAGAAGATCATCCCGACCAGCCACAGGGTCTGACCGGCGCCCGATCCGGGGATGGCGCTGCGGATCCCCGAGAGCGGCGGGTAGGCGGTCCAGCCCGAGGCCGCGGCTCCGCCCTCCACGAAGAAGGAGATGATGATGATGATCGCCCCGGGCACCACGGTCCAGAACGACAGCATGTTCAGGAACGGGAACGCCATGTCCCGCGCTCCGATCTGGAGAGGAATCAGGAAGTTCCCGAAGCCGCTGACCGGAAGCAGCGAAAGGAGGAAGAACACCATGATCGTCCCGTGCATGGTGAACAGCGAGACGTAGAACTCGGGAGTCATGATCCCGCTGGCCATTCCTACGGGGAACAGGTTCTCGAGGAAGGGCCAGGGCTGCGACGGGAAGCCGAGCTGCAGGCGGATCAGCACCGCCAGGATCCCGCCGATGAACCCCATGCTCATCGCGAGCGTGAAGTACTGCTTGCCGATCATCTTGTGATCGAAGCTGAAGATGTACCTGCTCACGAAGCCTTGCTTTTCGTGCTCCATCGCTTTACTCCGTAGTTCTTGGGGGGGATCCGCTTCTTCGTTCGCTTGCTCGCCTGTCCGCCTATTCCGCCGAGGCGGTCGGGGCGTCCGCCGCCGGGTCCGCCGCATCGGCCACCGAGGCCGGCGCGTTGTCGCTCAGCCACTGCCGGTAGTCGGCCTCTTCCATCACCTCGAGGAAGGCGCGCATCCGGTAGTGACCGAGTCCACAGAGCTCGGCGCACGCCACCTCGTAGCTCCCGGTCTTGACCGGGGTGAACCAGACCTCGGTGGTCATGCCCGGGACCAGGTCCTGTTTCACCCGGAAGTTGGGAAGGAAAATGGCGTGCTGGACGTCCTTCGACCGCATCAGGATGCGCGCCGGACGATTCACCGGGATGACCAGCTGGTTGGTGAGCACCCAGTCGTCCGCGGCCGCCGGGTCCGTCTCGTCGAGCCCGATCTGGTTGTCGATGGCGTAGAGCGTGGGGTCGAAACGGCCGAATTCACCGTCCGCGCCCGGATAGTGGAAGTCCCACTGGAACTGCGCCCCGACCGCCATCACGGTCACCGCGTCCTCCGGCGCCGGCCCCCGGACCCGGTCCCAGTAGATCAGACCGGTGAAGACGATCGGGATGAGGATGGCCGCCGTTCCGATCGTCCAGGTGAGTTCGAGCTTGTGGCTCTCGTGCCAGTAGCTCGACTCGGCGCCCGGCCGGTCGCCGCGGTACCGGTAAATCACGTAGCCGAGCGCGAGCTGATACAGGATGTAGGCGGCCCCGGTGATCCCGAGGATCACGTAGTAGAGGCTGTCCAGATAGCCGCGATCGGACGCCAGCTCGGGCACCCCGTAGCGCACGTAGTAGAGCGACGAGAGCACCACGATGACCCAGATGACGACCGCCATGGCGATCCCCTCAAGACTTCCGCGGCTTCCCTTCGGTTCATCGGCCATCTGATGTTTCTCCTGGGGTTTACTGACGGGACGCTTGTCGGCCAAGGCGTCCCGGTGCGGCTTCGATCAGAGATCCCAAGGGATCAGCGGTCGTAGTTCATCAGGTACGACGCCACTGCGCGCATCTGCGCCATCGGGTCGCCGTCCAGCACGTCCGGCAGAGGTGTCAGCCGGTTGCCCTGCTGATCGGTCGGCCAGAACTGCGGCATCTGGGTCCCCGGGGTGATCGACTGCGGATCGAGCATCCAGTCCACGATCCAGTCGTGGGTCAGCCGCTCCCCGGAAAGCCGGAAGGACGGGGCGAGCTGCGACGCCTCCATGGTGCCGGCCGCCGCCGCGACGTGGCAGCGCTCGCACTGGAGCTGGTCGAGCAGTTGTGCGCCGACCCGGAGTTCCGCGCGGTCGTACACCCGCTCCTGTTCCTCGTCGAAGGGCTGGGCGCCGTCCATGGCGAGGAAACCGGAGATGAGGGTGTTCGCTTCCTCGTTGGTGAAGTTGAAGCTCGGCATCCGGACGTTCATCCAGAATCGCACCTCGGTGGGGTCCGCCAGGAAGTGGTAGAGCCAGTCCGCCTGCGTCCGACTTCCCTGCGTATTCAGGTTGGGCGGCCGCATTCCGGTGTCTTCGATCGTTTCGTAGATCCCGCCGCCGACGCCGTCGATGAGATGGCACCCGCGGCAGTTGTAGTTGTGGATGAGATGGCGGGCCTGTTCGGCGACCGCCTCGGCCGCGGAGAGCGTCTTGGTTCCCTCCTGCGGGAACTCGTCGCGCACCTGACCCAGCAGGTTCCGCACGACGTGCTGCCGGTCGCCGTCCGAGAAACCAAACTGCGGCATGCGGAGTTTCTCGGCCGGGGCCTTCACTTTTCCGCGGTCGTAACTCCGGGGCGCGGTGAGCTTCTGCTCCAGCCACGCCTGGCGGGTGTGCGGGATGTCGATGTACCCGAAGTCGAGGCGGGTCACCATCTTGGACCCCCAGGTCGAGAGGTCCACTCCGATCTTCTGGGCGTCTTCGAAGCCGCCGATCTCGTGGCAGCCGAAGCAACCATGCCGGCGAATCAGCCATTCACCCGAGAAGAGCAGCTTTTCCCGCTCCGACATCCCGGCGAGCCGCTCGGCGGCCATCGCATCCGGGAGGCTGGTCCTCAGGAACTCGCGGGTCAGTTCATCGAGCTCGCCGGCGTCCGCCTGCGGGACCGCCATCGAGGCGAACCCGTTCGATTCCAGCCCCATGAGCCAGGCGGTGATGTCCGCGGCCTCCTGGTCGGTGAGCCGGAGGTCCGGCATGTAGGTGTCTTCCCAGTAGTGCCGCGGGTTTCGTACCCACTCGTAGACGAAGCCGGCGTCCAGCTTGGTGCCGGTGCCCACCAGCGCCGGGCCGCGGCGCCGGTAGATGCTCGCCTGGTCGTAACCGCTCTCGTCGGTGAGGTGGCAACCGAGGCAGCCGATGTCGTTGACCAGCGCCTCGCCGCGTGCCGCGTTCCCTCGCGGGGGCGCGGCGTAGTCGGCGTCGTCGGTCGAATGCTCGAAGACGTACTCGACGATCGCGGCGACCTCGGTGTCGTTCCGGGCCCTGAGTTCGGAGTCCGGGTTGTTGTCGAGATTCCAGAACGTCGGCATCCAGGTGGACTGCCGGAACGCCTTCGGATCCCGTACCCAGCGAGCCACGAAGTCACGGTCGGTCTTGTGGGCGATCCGCTTGAGCGACGGTCCCCGGTTCCGCTTGTCCTCGTAACCGGTCGTGTTGTGACACCCCCAGCAGCCGGCGAGTTCGTAGGTCATCCGACTCTGGTTGAGCTGCTCGGCTCCGGGAATGAAGACCTGGTCGCGGTGGCACTTGATGCACCCGGCTTCCGTGAGGTTCGCCTGGTACATCGGGTTGTCCCAGTAGTGGTCTTCCTTCCAGCCGTACTGCTCCATCCACGCGTGTTCTTCCTCGACCGACTCGGGAGTGTGGGTGGCGCCGCTGAAACTCAGCTTGCGGCCGCGTCCGAGGTGGCAGGAGGTGCAGCCGAAGTCGTCCACCGGATGGCTGGACTCGCGGCTGACGAAGATGTCCAGGTTCGGGTGCGTGGTGAACGGCTGGGGCGCGTCCGCGTAGTCGGGGTTGTCGATCGCGAGATGACAGGTCTGGCAGCGGTCGATCCGCGGCACCTGGGCGAAGTTGAGCTCCTCGGTGACGTTCCGGACGAGCACCTGCCGGACCTCGATGGAGGGATCGATGAAGTCCACGACGGGAAGGTTGCGGAAGGTGTTCGGGAAGCTGGGCGCCAGGCTGTCGAGCTTGTTGCGGGCGAGCGTCACCGCCTGGGTCAGCTCTTCCATTCGTCCGGCCAGTTCCGTCACGCTGGAGCGCTGTTCGCGGAGTTCGGCCCGCTTCTGGGTCAGCTCGAAGTCGAGGGCCACCCGGACGTCCCGCGCCGTGAAGAAGCTCGTCTCGAGCGCCTGGAACTCGTCGTCGCTCACCGCCCTGCCGAGGGGCGTGCCGCGCTCGCGCGTCTCCTCGTAGTAGAACTTGTCGGAGTCGTAGACCGCCTTGATCTCGCGCTCGCGGATGTCCGCCAGCGTGCGGCGGGTGTCGAGGTCCGCGATCTCGGCTTCGAGGGCCTCGAGCGCGGCCTGCTCGGCGGCGAGGGCGGTCTGGGCCTGCTGGAGTTCCGCCTGAACGCTCTGCAGGTCCGCCTGGTTGATCCCCTGCTGCGCTTCCTGGATCTGCCGCGCCGTGAGGTCGCGCTCCATCTGGACGAACTGCCGCTGGAACCCCTTCCACTCGCGCGAGTAGTCGAACCAGATCATCCACAGCGTCGAGAACAGGAGGAAGACGCTCGAGACCGCGAAGATGACGTTCAGCTTCGAGATGTTGTGGGCGTGGCCGGGCGCGACTTTGGACACTGCTGGTTGCCTAGATGTTGAAGAAAATCTCGGGGAAGGCCACGATGTATTTCAGGTTGAAGGCCCACCGCAGATACATCTTGATCGGCAGGCTCATCATCATCAGGAAGAGGCTGACGCCGAGGTAGTAGCGGGTGGCGCCCATCTTCTCGAAGTAGTGGTGGCAACTCAGCCACTTGAACCCGGTGGGGAACTTGTCCCTCGGCCACGACATGACCACCGGAAGCACGAACAGGTAAGCCCCGACCATCAGGATGCCGAGCCATTCCCGCATGAGCGCGGCGAAGAACCCGCCGGTGGGCAACGGACGCCCGAGCAGCTTCACCCAGAAGAAGTCGGAGACGTTGACGTTGAGCAACGGCTCCACGCGGTGGACGTCCCAGTACTCGTAGGGGCCGAAGAAGTTCCAGTTGGGCCCCCGCAGGAACGTGCCCGAGACCACCAGCAGGCACCATAGGATCAGGAAGCCGAACAGGAAGATGACGATCTCGGCCTTCCGCTCCTTGAAGGTGAAGTAGCCGTTCCCCTTCGGGTTCGTGTCGATGTAGGGAATCGCCATCAGCCCCACGATGATCAGCGTGGGGAAGACCACCCCGGCGAGCCAGGGGTCGAAATAGACGAGCATCTCCTGGAGCCCGAGGAAGTACCAGGGCGCCTTGGACGGGTTCGGCGAATCGGCGGGGTTCGCCGGCTGCTCCAGCGGCGCCGCCAGCAGGATGGACCACACCAGCAGCACGATGCTGAGAATCACCATCGCGAGCATCTCGGTGTAGACGAGGTCGGGCCACACCCAGACCTTTTCGGACTCCTGCTTCTCGAGGACCTCTCCCTCGCCCGCGCTCCGCCGGTCGTTCTGGATCCCTTGGTGCATCGCGAACCAGGTGAAGAAGAAGACCAGGAAGATCACCCCGGTGATCGGGATGTTGTCGGGCTTCGCGACGATCAGGAAGAAGTCGGGGTCCCACATGCTCGCGGTGTAGAACACGGCGAGGACGGCGAAGAACACCTTCGCCGAGGTCTTGCTCCAGACCTGCGTGAAGCGGAAGGCCGCCAGCAGGCCGAGCGTCGCGATCGTGAACAGGACCGTGGGCCCCGAGGCCCAGTTGACGAGGTCCTTGAAGAGGTCGATCACTGTCTCAACGGGTCGCGGCGGGAACGTCTTCTCTCAAAGGTGGATTCGGACCTACATCGGCCCCGAGATACCCCCGTCCTTGCGGACCCGCCAGAAATGCACCGCCATCAGGAAGGCGGCGACCAGGGGTAACCCGACACAGTGAAGGACGTAGAAGCGGAGGAGCGTCGGCTGGCCGACCGAGCGGGCGCCCAGCAGCGCGAAGCGCGCGTCGTTCCCCGCGTTGATGAGGCTGATGTCCCCCAGGGTGAGGGACGCCGATAACGGCCCCTCCGTTCCGAGCAGCGGCGTCGCGCGCGCCATGTTGGAGCCCACCGCGATCGCCCAGATCGCCAGCTGGTCCCAGGGCAGCAGGTAGCCGGTGAAGGAGAGGAGCAGGGTCAGCACCAGCAGGACCACCCCGATGCCCCAGTTGAACTCCCGCGGCGGCTTGTAGGAACCGGTCATGAAGACGCGCAGCATGTGCAGCCACACGGTGATGACCATGGCGTGCGCGCCCCAGCGGTGGAGTTCGCGCATGATGCCGAGCGGCACGTGCTCCTGCAGGTCCACGATGTCCGCGTAGGCGTATTCCACCGTGGGCCGGTAGTAGAACATCAGGAGCAGCCCGGTAAAGGTGAGCACCAGGAACAGGAAGAAAGTGATGCCTCCCATGCACCAGGTGTAGCGGAGCTTGATTCCCGCCTTCCGGGACTTCACCGGATGCAGGTGCAGGAACACGTTGCTCATCATCACGAGCGCCCGGTTGCGGTTGCTGACCGGCTTGCCGTGACGGAAGATCGAGGTCCAGACCTGCGAGTCCGTCGCCTCCTTCCAGGCGGCGGAGAGAGGCGCCAGGATGCGGTTCAACATGACGCCTCTTCCGATAGCCCTATGTCAGGGAGAGGAAGGAAGCGGGGTCGTTCCACTGACCCGCTTCGAACTTGAACAGGCGCGACTTGTCGATGAGGACCTGGCCGTCCTCCGCGAGACTCACGCCCACGCGCTCCAGCGGCCGGGGCGCCGGTCCCTCGAAGTTGATCCCGGAGGCGTAGAACCCGCTGCCGTGGCAGGGGCACTTGAACTTGCTTTCGGCCTCGAGCCAGTTCGGGGTGCATCCCAGGTGCGTGCAGATGGTGGAGAGCGCGTAGATCCCCTCCTCGTCCCGGACGATCCAGACCTGGTAGCGCTCCTTGAAACGGGTGTCCACGACTCCGATGGCGAAGTCATCCGGAAACCCCGCCGTGAAGGTCGAAGGCGGCTCGGTGAGCACGTTCGGGAACATGAACCGGCCCGCCGCGGTGAGGCCGGCCGCCATCGCGGCCGTGAACATGCCCCAGCCGATGGCGAGGAACGGGAACTCCCGGCGGGTGACCTTTTTGGCCGCGCCGGCAGCCCGCCTGGGAGCCGGTTTGGGGGCTGCCGGTTGGGCCGGGGGATCAGGCATTGCTTGGAGTTCGAGGAATTCTGGATCGGCGCGGGATTTTAACGGAAGCCCCCCGAAGTCGAGTCATGAGTTTCTTCGTTTTTCGACCGCTCGCCGCATCTCAGGGAGGGGCCGGCTGCCTCGTCCTCCCCCCGCCCGCGAGGGCCGAGAGCGCGGCCTCGCGGACCTTGAGATCCGGATCGCCCGCCGCCACCTCCTCGAGCCGGGCCCGGACCACCGGGGTCTCGAGCACGCCCGCCGCCTGCACGGCGCTCAGCCGGGCGAGCGTCCGCTCGCCGTCCAGCATTCCCGGCACGTTCGCCCAGTAGTCCGGTTCCATCATGCCGAGCAGCCGCTCGGCGGCCGCCGCGTCGCCGATGCGGGCAAGCGCCACCACCGCGTTCACGGCAACGTCCAGCACGGGATCGTCGACCGCCCGCCGGAGCGCTTCGGCGCCCGCGGGATCGCCGATGGCCCCGAGACCGTAGACCGCCATGGTGCGGAGTCCCGCGTCGTCGGCCCGGCTCGCTTCGCCGAGCGCGGAAACCGCGGTACCGCCCCCGATGGAGCCGAGCGCCCAGGCCGCATAGACCCGCACCGTCTCGTCCGGATCGGCAAGCGCCGCGGCGAGCGCCGGAACCGCCGTCTCCTCGGACAGCGTGCCGAGGGCGAGGGCGAGGTACTGGCGCACCCACGGGTCCGCCGGCGGCCGCGCCTCTTCGAAGGCCCGCACCAGGTCGGGTCCGAGGGCGCGGAACTCCGCGGGATCACCGTGCTGGATGCGGTTCGCGAGCTCGAACGCCGCCTGCCGCGCTTCCCGGTGTCCCCCGGAACGGATCCGCTGGAGTTGTTCCCGGGCGGTCGTGTCGTCGGAGACGAGCCACGCGAACCCCAGGAAGATCCCCACCCCGAGGATCACCACCAGCATGGGGATCACGAAGAACTGCAGCAGGGTCCGCGCGAACGAAACGTCGCCCGCTTCGGGCGGCGGAGCAGGTTGTTCGGTCATTGGAGTGCCGGCCGAGGGTCAGATCGCCTCGAACTCCCTGATTTTCGCCCGATCGCGCTGGATGCCTTCAAAGGTGGGGACATCCACGGTCTGCATGGGATCGGTATAGGCGGTGTCGGGGTGCGTGTGTACTGCGATCGCGATCCCGGAGGCGCCGGCGCTGAGCGCGGCGCGGGCCAGCGGGCGGACGCGGTCCCGTTCGGCAACCGCATGGGAAGGATCCACCAGCACCGGCAGGTGTGACATGCGCCGGACCACCGGGACTCCGTGGAGATCGAGCAGGGTACGCCGCTGACCACCCGTTCGGATGCCGCGCTCGCAGAGGACCACATCCCGCTTCTCACGGGCGAGAAGGGACTCGGCCGCCATCAGCCACTCTTCAACGGTGGCGGACGGCCCCCGCTCCAGGATGACGGGCACGGCAAGGCCGCCGGCGATCTCGAGAAGCGCCTCGTTCTCCATATGACGTCCGGCGATCTCGACAGCGTCGACGCGCTCGGCCACTCGCTCGGCGGTCCGCGGATCCGCGATCTCCGTGATCACCGGGATCCCGGTCTCCTCGCGCACCCGTTCAAGGGTATGGAGTCCCTCTTCGCCGACCCCCGCGAAATGGTACGGCCCAACGCCCTCCGACCCGAGCCGGGCGCGGAAGAGATCGGCGTTCGCAGCCCGGAGGGCGCGGGCGATCTCGACGGTTCGCGCCTCGGTCTCTACGCTGCACGGTCCGGCGACCACCACCGGGTCGGGTCCGCCCACCGCCACCCCGCCGATCTCCACCACGGTGTCCGCCGGATGGACCTCGCGGCTGACCAGCTTGAACGGCTTGGTGACGGGAATGCAGCGGGCGACCCCGGGGAGCCGGATCAGGAACGAGGGGTCCACCGGACCCCGGTTCCCGGTGACGCAGATCGCGGTCCGGTCGGCGCCCGGCACCCGGAGCGGGGTGAAACCCATGTCACGGATCGCGGCTTCCACCCGCCCGCACTCTTCTTCGGTGGGGGCCGTCTGCATGATGACCAGCATGGTTCGTCCCTTTCGCTTCCCTACCCGTTCGAGATGAGCCGGCGCACGGCGGCTCCGTAACCCGAGAGCAGGCGATCCGCATCAGACGGAGTGCGGTAGAGGTCGCCGACCACCCGCACGAGATGGCTCCCGACGACCGCGATGCCGGCGCCGGCCCCGAAGGCGCGAACGATCTGGCTCCTTTCAGAGAGCCCGAATCCAAGGCAGAGAGGAACGTCCACGATCTCGGCTACTTCCGCGACGCGGTGAAGCATGGCATCGAAACCACCGCGGCGCACTCCCGTCACGCCCTGGAATCCGGCCAGGTAAACGAAGGAGGACACTGCGGCGAGCCTTTGAAGGCGGGCGGCGGGAGTCAGCGGACCGGCAAGTTCCACGTGACCCAATCCGGCGCGGCGGCACGCCCGCCGCAGCGGCACGGACTCCTCCAGCGGAATGTCGGTCACCAGGAGCGTGGAAGCTCCGGCGGCGACGGCCCGCTCCGCGAAACATTCGTATCCGATCCGGTGGACGAGATTCCCATAGACCAGGAGGTTCAGCGGCGTCCCGGGACAGGTTTCCGCGATCCGCCCCAGCAACTCGAACGCCCGGCTGGTCGAAGTTCCGCCTGCCAGAGACCGCTGGACCGCCGCCTGGATTGCCGGCCCGTCGGCCACCGGATCGCTGTAGGGGAATTCGATTTCGAGCAGTCGCGCACCCGCGCCGACCGCGGCACGCGCCATTTCGACCGACAGATCGGGGGTGGGGTCTCCCAGGACCAGGCAGGGTGAGACGGCCGGGCCGTCCGCGAGCACCGCGCTGAGCGCCGAGTGGCTCATGGCCGGTCCCGCACCGGCGATCGGCCCAGCGCGAAGTAGGTCTCGAGGTCCTTGTCGCCGCGTCCGCAGAGGTTCAGGAGCACCCGCGCCCCGGCGGGAAGTTCTCCCGACTCGCGGGCGCGCAGGACGAACGCGAGCGCGTGCGACGGCTCGAAAGCGGGCACGATCCCTTCGGTGGCCGACAGCACCTCGAAGGCCGCCAGCGCTTCCTCGTCGGTGGCGGCCACGTAGCGGGCCCGGCCGGTCTCCTGGAGATGAGCGTGCTCGGGGCCCACGCCGGGGTAGTCGAGCCCGGCCGAAATGCTGTGCGGTTCGAGGATCTGTCCCTCGTCGTCCTGCAGCACCATGGTGCGGGCTCCGTGGAGCAGGCCGGGCGTCCCGCGAACCAGGGTTGCCCCATGGCGGCCGCTGTCCAGTCCCGCTCCGCCGGGCTCGACGCCGACGAGCCGCACCGACTTCTCGGGCACGAAGGCGCGAAAGATGCCGATGGCGTTGCTGCCGCCGCCGACGCACGCCACCACCACGTCGGGGAGCCCGCCGAACTCCCGCCGCCACTGCCGCTTCGCCTCGCGGCCGATGACCGCCTGGAAGTCCCGCACGAGCCGCGGGAAGGGATGGGGTCCCGCGGCCGTCCCGAGCAGGTAGTGGGTCGTGGACAGGCTTGCCGTCCAGTCGCGGAGAGCCTCGTTGATCGCGTCCTTGAGCGTGCGGGCGCCCGCGGTCACGGGGATGACCTCGGCGCCGCAGAGCTCCATCCGCTTCACGTTGGGGGCCTGGCGCTCCATGTCCTTCTCCCCCATGTAGATCACCGCCTCCATTCCGAAACGGGCGGCGATCATCGCGGTCGCGGTCCCGTGCTGTCCGGCGCCGGTCTCCGCGATCAGCCGGGACTTGCCCATGTGCCGGGCCAGGAGCGCCTGTCCCAGCACGTTGTTCGCCTTGTGGGCTCCGCCGTGGAGCAGGTCCTCGCGCTTGAAGACCGTTTCGAGGCCGGCCCGCGCGGAGAACCGGGGAGCGCTCGTGAGGGGCGTGGGCCGCCCCACCCAGGCGCGCGCCTCGCGGTCCAGCTCGTCCCGGAACGTCCTCGTGGGGACGATCTCCCGCCGCGCCGTCTCCAGTTCCTCGAGCGCGGGGGTGAGGAGTTCCGGAGCGAAACGCCCTCCGAAGGAACCGAACGCGCCCTGGCGGGGACGGAGTGACGCTTTCATGACACAGCCAGCGGCCGCACCAGATCGAAAAACCGCTTCAGCCGCTCCGGGTCCTTGACGCCGGGCGACGACTCGATCCCGCTCGAGATGTCCACGCCCCAGGGCCGATAGGGAAGCAGCCGTCCGATGTTCTCGGGCCGCAACCCGCCGGCGATGAACGCCCGTCGCGGAGCCCGCTCCCCGAGGATGCGCCAGTCGAAGGCGCGGCCGCTACCTCCCCCTCCCACATCGAACACCAGCGGCCCGTCCTCCGTTTCGGGGGGCTCGAAGTCCGGAAGCCGGGCCGCGGATTCGGGCACGGTCACGACCCGGTGAACGATGAGGCCGGCTTCTGTCAGCGTCCGGATCCCGGCTTCGGAAAGACCGTGGGGCTGGACCCGCTCCACGCCCAGCGCGAACGCATCCGAGGCGACCTCGTCACGGGTGCGCCTCCCGGTCGCGAGCACCGGGCGCACCTCCGGATCGACTTCCCGGGCGGCCGCGATCACCTGCCGGGCTTCTTCGAGCGTTGCCGATCGCGGGGAGTCCGGCGCCCGGACCACCCCGATCCACTGCGCGCCGAGCCGCACGGCCAGACGGGCGTCCTCCGGCCTCCGGAGGCCGCAGATCTTGATCTCCACGACGCGCGCCGGTGTCCCTCAGACGCCGGCCGGCACCGGTGCGGTAGCGGCCCGGAGGAATGCCGAGGGATCGGCGGCGCGCATCAGCGCCGTCCCGATGAGCACCGCGTCCGCCCGCCCCCGCAGATCCGCCAGGTGTTCCGGCTCGAGGTACCCGCTCTCGGCGACCGCGATCCGTCCGGACGGAACCCGGGGAAGGAGGTCGCGAGCGCGGCGGCGGTCCGTCTCCAGCGTGTCCAGGTCCCGGTTGTTGATCCCCACGATCGCGTCCTCGAGCGCCAGCGCGCGATCCAGTTCCGCCGCATCGTGCACCTCGACCAGGGTGTCGAGCCCCAGCGATCGCACCTCCCGATGGAGACGGCGAAGCCGGGCGTCGTCCAGGCAGCGGACGATCAGCAGGAACGCGGACGCTCCCGCTGCCCCGCCCGCCCGGATCTGCACCGGGTCCACGATGAAGTCCTTCATGAGGATGGGCAGGCCGGAGGCCGCCGAAGCCGCCCGCAGGTCCGCGAGGGAACCCCCGAAGGCGTCGGGGTCGGTCAGCACGGAAACGGCCGAGGCGCCGGCCTCCCGGTACGCCAGCGCCCGGGCGCCGGGATCGTCGTCGCGGATGGACCCGGCGCTCGGACTCTTCCGCTTGAACTCGGCGATCACCGACAGCGTGTCCCGTCCGGCGATGGCGTTCCGGAAGGAAGGAGGCTCGCGGTCAGGAGGCCCCGGGTCCGGTTCCGCCGCGAGCCGCTCCGCTCTTGCCTCGGCAGCCCGGAGGAGCCGCTCGAGTACCCGTTCCGTCACGCGACGTTCATGCCGGTCATCCGCATGCTCGTCTCCACGTAGCGTTCCAGCGTGCGCAGCGCACGGCCCGACGCCAGGGTCTCCAGCGCGGTCTTCACGCCGGCCGGCAGGTCCGGGGCGAGGCCGGCGACGGTGAGCGCGGCGCCCGCGTTCGCGGCGACCACGTCCCGCTTCGGGCCTTCGTCCTCGCCGGAGAGCACGGCGCGCAGGATCTCGGCGTTCTGCGAGGTGGCGCCGCCCCGCAGGTCCTCGATCGAGGCTTCGCGGAGTCCGAGTTCGGAGACCCGGATCTCGACCGGCGACACCTTCCCGTCGTTGAGCGCGTGTCCCCGGGTCGTGGCGTGCAGGCCGATTTCGTCCAGCCCTTCGCAGTGCACGACGAGCGCCGAGGCGGACCCGAGTTCGGCGAGCGCGCCCGCCACGGTCTCCGTCAGCGACGGGTCGTAGACACCGATCAACTGCCGGTCCGCGAGCGCCGGATTCGCGAGCGGCCCGAGAACGTTGAAGAGGGTGCGGATCCCGAGCGCGCGCCGCGCCGGCCCGACGTGCGCCATGGCGGGGTGGAAGGCGGGAGCGAACAGGAAAACGAAGCCCGTGGAGTCCAGGATCCGGGACGCCTGACCGGGCT
>JAPPGX010000004.1 GCA_028877265.1 Acidobacteriota bacterium | reverse complement strand
AGGAGCGTGCGGTCCCAGGCGCTCAGCATGTCCCGGTCGGTGGCGCCCGGCCCGAGATGCACGTTGAAGTTCGTGCCGCTGCCGTCGCGGGCCCCGCCAAGTGCGGGATCGCCCGTTCCCGGGTAGTCGTACCAGTTGTGGGTGGAGAAGAAGAGGACCGAGGGGTCCTCGTAGAAGGCGTTCTGGGTGGCATTCCCGTGGTGGTAGTCCCAGTCCACGATCAGCACCTTCTCGTGCCCGTGCGCCCGCTGGGCGTAGCGGGCGGCGACCGCGGCGTTCGAGTAGAAGCAGAAGCCCTCCTCGGCGCCGGTGTTGTTCGCGTGGTGCCCCGGGGGCCGGATGGCGCAGAACGCGTTCCTGAGCCTCCCTTCGGACACTTCCCGCACCGCGGCGAGGGCTCCGGCCACCGCGAGCTCGGCGATCTCGCCGGTGGTGGGGATCCGACGGATCCGGTCCACGTGCTCCCGGGTGTGGTGCCCGAGCAGGTAAGGCAGGGCGTCCGGCCACTTCTCGACCGGTACCAGCACGCGAAAGAGCCCGGCGGCCTCGAGCGCCTCCCGGATCTTCATGAGCCGGAGCGGCGACTCGGGATGGCCCCGGCGGATGTTGTGCCGGAGGAAGGACTCGCGGTAGACGATGCCGGTGGCGGAGGGAGCGGTCTGGGTCATGGGATCAAAGATACCGGAGCGTCAGGGGTGTTCACGAACGGCCCGCTGGTACCGTTTGGCGGCGGTGCCGCAGTCGCTAACGATCCTGACGACCATTGGCGCCATCGCATTCGCAGCTTGCGGTGACGGCGGCGGCGCTCCGGTGGCGCCGGCAACCGATTCCGCGCCGCCGGCCGCCCCACCACCGAACCCCACGGAGGTCGCGCGGGAGGCGGTCGATGACTGGCTCTCGCTGATCGACGCCGGGAGCTACGCGGAGGCGTACGACACGGCATCGGACATTCTCAAGGAGCAGGTGACGCGCGACGAGTTCGTGAGCACGTACGAGGAGGGGCGTCCGCTGCTCGGAACCGTGCGGTCTCGTGTCTTCCGGAGCGCAACACCCGCCACCACGCTGCCGGGCGCCCCTGACGGGGACTACGTCGTGTTCGAGTTCGACGCCGACTACGAGCAAAAGGAGAACGCCGTGGAGCGCGTTACGACCGCGCTGGAAGCGGGGACCTGGCGGGTCGCCGCCACTGGGTGCTCGATCCCCCGGAACCGGAAGGCATGCAGCCGGACGCCGCCAGCGCACGGGTGGCGGTCGATGAGTGGCTCTCGCTGATCGACGCCGGGAGTACCGCGGAGGCCTATGACATGGCAGCGAGCCTGCTCAAGGAGAAGGTGACGCGGGACGAGTTCGTGGCGGCATACCAGGAGGCGCGTTCACTGCTCGGAACCGTCCGTTCTCGCGTCTTCCGGAGCGCGACACTCACGGACACACTGCCGGGCGCCCCTCCCGGCGTCTACGTCGTAGTCGAGTTCGACGCCGACTACGAGCGGAAGGAGAACGCCCTGGAGCGGGTGACGACCGTGGACCAGGCCAAGGTCTGGCGGGTCGCCGGCCACTGGGTTCTCGATAGCCCGGAGTGAACGGCGCGGGTTTGGCGCCGGCGACCGATTCACTGTCGCTGGTACGGTTTTTCGCCGTGCCGCACCACCGCCATCACCACGGCCATGGCGGGAATCGCCCCTGGTGGAAGCGCTTCCGGACGACCGCCGCGATCGGGTACGTGATCCGGCACTACACCGAGCCGCGGAACCGGATGGTGATCGAGGCGGCGGCGGTCCGCGCCGGGGACCGGGTGGTGGACATCGGTTGCGGGCCGGGCGAATCCGTGGCGCTCGCCGCTGGCGCCGCACCCGGGGTGCAGGTGGTGGGGGTCGATCCGGGATTCCCCTTCCGGCTGGTCACGGCGCTCCGCAACCTGGGGTTGGGACGGGCCGTGCAGGTGTGCCGCGGTGCCGCGGAACGGCTGCCGGTGCCCGACGGCTGGGCGACCCTGGTCGTCTCGATCAACGCCTTCCACCACTGGGAGGACCGGCGCCGGGGGCTGGGCGAGGTGCAACGGGTGCTTGGGTCCGGAGGGCGGCTGGTGCTGGTGGACGAGGACTTCCCGGAGGACCACCAACACACCCGTTTCCACCGGGAGGCCGGCGAGGACGCCCCCGTGGACGCCGGCAGTCCGGTGGTCCGGGACTGGCTCGGGGAGCTGGGGTTCGGCGACGTGACGCTCGAACGGGTCGAGGACGCCGACGGCACGCCGCACCATGTGTTGCGCGCCGTGCGAGCGATCTGAGCGGGCCCGCGCGAGTCTGACCATTCCACGATGCAACGTGGAATGGTCACGACCGTTCCGCGACGTCGTCTGTGCTCCGCGCGGCCCAGCTGGGCGTCTCTTGGCGAGCCTGCGCCGCGCGGTGCCGGCTGAAGCCGGCGTTCCAAGCCGGACGCGCCATCTGTTTTGTGGATGGCGTTGCGTCGGGGCGAATGGAAAACAAAATGGCAGCGAACTGTGTTCGCTGCCTTCCGGATTTGGGGGGAAAGTGTGAAAGGGGGTCCGCCACCGTCACAACCGTAACTCGATGATTCCCATGTGTTTATGGGCGTCACTCTGTTGCGCTGGCCCCCGCCGAGGCCCCCCGCGCGGACGGGATGTTGTGGGAGGTTTTGGGCCTGTGTGGGATCACTAAGCAGTAACCGTTCGGTCGTGGGTGTATGGACATGAAGCTGGCCGAGCCGGACGCGCCCATTACACCGAAGAAACCGGTCCAAACCAACCACCATCGCGGGAACGTTCCCCGCGGCGGGGCGCGCCTCCATCGCCCCCCGGACAACCGTAAGTCGCTTGCGCCGCAACGCCTTGAACAGCGTTCCCCAAGCCCCTGCCTCGGTGCGCGTGGACGGCTCCGCCCACTTCAGTTCGTCCTCGATCCCCTGCTCCGCCGCGCGCATTCGCACACCGGCCACCCCATTGTCGGTCCGCGATACACCCACGACCGAACGCTTACACTAAGCACTCAACGAATAGGCGGGCTGGACCGCGAATTCTGCATCCGCACCCAGCGGCCGCCGCCAAGAGCTGGCGTGCGCGCCGCCCGGATTCACTGGACCGGTATTCCGAGCACGACGCGGGAATCGGGGACATGCTCGAGTACAGGGCAATGTGGGAGCGGCTCGTGGCGGGCTGGAGCACGTAGGACAGCCGCGCCGCGATTTTCGACGATGGCGGGACATCGCGGGCGATCCTAGGGGGATGGCTTCGGTCCAAACAGTGCTGCGATCACTTGTTCGATTCTCTCCAGTCTCCGGAAACACTCGGCGGGAACCTCGTAGGCGTCCAACCTGGGCTTGTTCGTGCCGGGACGCGTCGCGACGGGGTAATTCGTGACATCGGCCAAGCGTTCGCCCGGGGCGGCACCGAACCATCGGTAGTGTTTTGGTCTCAGATCGTCGTCAACGACGATGCCGAGCACGCACCCGGCGGGCTTCGAGGACAGCCGACCCCTGACAATGCGATTCTTCTTCTTGAACTTGTGCAGCGCCGACTTGAGCTGGAGATGGCGAACCTCGCCACGAGCTTCCAGCACGAGGTCGTACCCTCCCAGATCGACATCGGGTCGCAACACTTCGACTTCTTCTTCCGGCCACAACGCGTCCAGAAGACGGTGGAGAAACTGTTTTTCGATCAGCGATTCTCGATAGTTGCTTCGTCCCGAATGCTCCTCGTTCAAACCCATGACAGATAACCCTCCGCTTAAGGTCTCTAACCGTAAGAATGCTACCGCTGTGGACGGGGCGTAGACTCTCCCGCCGACTCGAAGCGCGGGTCCGAGCGCCAACACGATGAAGACCAGGAACCTCGCAGATGTTGGACCTAGATGACGACACCCCAATCAGCCTAGGGCTCAGGGAAAGGCGCAAACCGAAGGGCGACGCTCCCGACGCGGAGCTGCGTCCGCCCGAAGAGGAAGAGCCTCCCGATACAGAGCCACATCCGCGCAAGAAAAAGAAAAAGGCTCCCGATGCGGAGCCATGTCCGCCTGAAGGACAGCCCCTGGCGAATGTCTCTCCCGGGATTCTGGTCCCGGCGGCGGGGATTCTCGGATTCCTCTTCGGGTTCGTGGGCGGGATATGGGTGTTCGACTCAACAGCACTGGCGCTGGTGGGCGGTCTCCTCGGCGCGGTCGCATTCGCCAAAACGGTTTACGAGACCACCGGGGAAGTCCGAAGCCGAAAGGAACGAGCGGCCCTGCTGGATTCTCTGTCGCGGAAGGAACGGAAAAAGTACCTGAAACGGGAACGGAAACGTGCCATCGAGGCGAGGGCCGCTGGGCTGGAAACGGGAGCGCCGAAGCGAATGACGCCGGGGAAGGTCGTTGGGTACGTTCTGCTCGCACTGTTCATCTGGTTTGTGGGGATTCCCTTGCTCTTCGGGATGGGGGCGATGGCTGCCTGCGTTGCGCTCGTGAACGCCCTAGTCGGTTAGACGAGAGCCCCCCCGCCTGGACCGCCGCCACCCATCCGCGGGCGGCGCTGTCATCAGTCGTCGTCGCTCGAATGCAGGATCTCGGCCACGGCGTCCCGAGCCGCTTGCTCTCGCTGCTGGCGGCGAATCACGGCACCGACCACGAGGGCCAGCACAGCTCCAAGCACCAAGGTGTTTGCAATCCCGAAGTCCGCCACTCGCCTAACGAGCAGGATCAGGCCCAACACGACGGCTATCAGGAACCAGGCTCTTCTCATTTCCGACCCTGCGCTTTCGATGCTATCACCCAGCCGGGTCCTGCCCTTGCCGGGGTCGCCGCGGGGCCACATTCGTACGAAACAAGGACAGCCCCCGCCTTGTTTCATCGCTTGTTTCACTCTTTCAGCGCTGGGCGTTCTCGAAACCCGTTGGCCCCGTTGTGTCGCTCACAACCACCTCCGTGCGTAAATCTGGGTGTCTCCCAACCGCGAATCTACGTCCGTCTCCTAAAGTCTGGCATGACCACAGCAGCGCCTCCATGCGGCTTGGTGACGCTGCTCGCCGAGGCCGCTACAAGCCGAGAAAGCGCCAGAGCTGGCAGGCCAACTTGGTCGTGGGCCAGCCTACCCAGTGTGTACACACTGGGCTCTGGCGAGGGAGTGCTGCGCCCCCCTTCGAACCCCCGGCTCTCGCGCCGCTGCCGGGCAGCGGACGGTCGGGGGCAAGCCCCCGAACCCCCGCACCGGTGCGCGCTCACCGCGCCGCGGCGCACCGTTGTGGTCACCCGCGTCCCGCGGGCGAACCGGACCGCCTACGGCCCGGCGAGAGCTCTCCGGCTCCCCGAGGTCGGGGAACTGGCCCACGAGGCCGTGAGCGCCCTCGAAGAACCCTGGATCGCCGCCCTGCTCCGCATCGAGGGCCACCGGCGGCTGGTGCTTCCCGGCGGTCTCACTCGCCGCGTGTCGACTCGTTGACTGCGTGCCGTTCCTTCATCCACTCGGGTCGGAGCCAGCCGTACCCGAATCGGGGGGCCGCGAGTCCGCCGATGTCTCCGCCCAGATCCGCTCACCGGGCGGCGGGGTCGGCACTCTGTAGGACACTCCCACGACGAGCCGCTGGCGCCACATGGCCCGGTAGGCCAGAAGCGCGTTCGCATCGTGCGACTCGACCACGATCCGCACGTCACTGCGAGGGCCGACGTAAGCCACAAAGGTACTCGCCTTCAACTTGATCCGAATGGCCGGGTCCGGGACGGAGCGATCCTGCTGTCGGGTGCGCCAGATGACCTTCCCGAATCGGAGCTTCCCGTCGGTCATCCGGGGACAGTACCCGGGGCCGTCCGGTCCGCCACGGCCCCCTCGCCGAATACCTCCAAACCGTCACCCGGGTCCAGCGTGCCGCCTTTGTCCTCCACGGTACCGCGCCGCCAATCATCGAGGCCGGATCGACGTACCTCGCCAGACGCCTTGAACCCGAGTCCATCACGGTCTGACTGGGCGACGTGCCGCCTTCGCACCCTAGGCCATGGTGTTCCCGCATCCAGCCGGCTCTGTCAACGCGCCCGCGCGCGGCGTGTGGCTCGACAAGACCCCGGACGACGACCCCTCGCCCGACCGGCTCTGTCAACGCGCCCGCGCGCGGCGTGTGGCTCCAAGGGACGGCGCTGCCGTTCCGGACGATGTCCCCGGACTCGCGACCAACCCCGCTCCAAAGACGATGACCACGGCGGCCAACGACGCTATAGCGAGCGCAGTGTCGGCCAGACGGGAATTCGCCGGGTCGTGAGACTCGTGAGGCCGGAGGCGAGGAGCAGCAGCAAGAGAAGAAGCGCGCCGGGTCCGAGGAACTGGAGCGGTTCGGAAACGTCAACCCAGGGGACGCGGCTGGCCAATACACGGCAGAGGATCCATCCGCCCAACGTGCCGAGGCTCACGCCGGCCACCGCGTTTGTGGCGGCACCGCGCAAGGCGATCCACGCGATGTGTTCCGGGTCTGCCCCCAGCGCCGCACGCACGGCGATTTCATACTTCCGGCGAGACGCGAAGTCGGCCACCTGGCCGACTCCTCCACCGACGGCGAGTAGGACACCGGCAACGGCGAAGGCGCCAAGCGCGACCGCGCCCAGAACCGGTGCTCCGAGACGACCGATGCGGCGAGCCCGAACCGACGCGACCCGCAAGGTCCGTAGCGAGGGATCCACAGTGGGCGGTACCCGTGCGAGCGCGGCCATCTGGCCGGCCGAGGGTTCATCTCTGAGGCGCACCACCACTTCGGCCGTCCTCACGCCTCGAAGAACGGGTGGGATCGAATAGGGGACGTACGCGGTCGGAACGGACTCTTCCCCTGGGAAGATGCGAATATCGGGGACGATGCCGACAATACGGGCTCGGGCTGTTTCAACGAGAAACGACCGGTTCAATGCGCTCTCAGACTCCGACAACCCGGCCGCGTAGGATTGATCTAGGACGGCAACGCGTTCGGAAATCACGGTGTCGGACGCCCGGAACCCCCGCCCCTCGAGGACCGGAATCCGCAACACATCGAACAACGTCGCGCTCACTCGCCTCGTCGCACGTCCAGAACTGCGGTCCCACGTGCCTGGTGAGGAGGTTGGAAAGGTCCTGCTCCCTCCCGCTTGGTCCGGCAGGGAGTCGGCAAACGCTGCGGCCTCCACATCGACTCGGCGCTCGAATCTCTCCCTGAGCTGCGCCAGCAGCGCCACCTCGGAGTCATAGGGCAGGGTGCTCTCACCCGACAGACCTCCAAAGTCCACGGTGAGCTGGACCAGTTGACGATCGTCGTAACCGCTTCGCACCGTCAGCAGAGCCCACGCGCTGCCACCCACCACCGCGGTTGCCGTCAGCATCATTGTGGCGGCGGCGCAACCCAGAGTCAGCCCCGCGGCAGTGAGCAGTCCCGGGCGCATCGTTGCCCAGGCCCGACCAGAGACCAGACGACGATGGCGCAGGCCGTCGAACAATAGGGGTGCCTCAGCGACGACCGTGACAGCGATGACCGTCAGGAGCGCCAGCGGGATGGCGCTTCCCGCGAGGTCCCACTCCCTGGCAAACGGGAGCGCGGCACCATAGCTACGAAACAAGGGGATGAGTGTGTAAGCGACCAACATGCTTCCCGCGGCAACAGCGACGCCGAGGCAAAGCATCCGGGATGTTGCGGCCCCCAACTGGTCCGCCCACGAGGCACCCAGCGATCTACGCCTGTCCCATCGGGTGCGTTCGGCAGCGACGCGAGATAGCCGAAGCCCGAAAACGCTGATCGCGGCCATGGCGACGAGCAAGATGGCGCCGATCATCAGGAGTTCGAGAGTCGGGCGGACTGAGGCCGTCAGTTGATCCGTGAGCGAAATGGCGGTAATGCGTTCGCCGTCGGTCCTGAAGCCGGCGTTTTGCAGCACGGCCGTCGCTTCCGCGCCGGCGGCTTGTACTGCCGTTCCGGATTGCAAGCGGCCGACAGTGAGCGCATACCGGCTTGCTCCTAGCTCCGGCTCTTTCCGACGGGCGGGAATCCACATCACCTCCGTCGGGTTCGGGGCGAGGAAGCCCACCGGCATGACGCCGATGACTTCGAAGGCCCGATTGTCCAGGACGATCTCTGAACCAACCACATCCGGCGAGGCGCCGAACGCAGACTGCCAAAACTCGTGGGCCAGCAGCACGACGCTGCGTCCGGTTTCTGGTTCCACCGAGCGGAGCTGACCGGACGGCCGCCCTGACTCGTGGTCGTCGGGAACGAAGTCGCGACCCTGCGCTGGACGGACGCCAAGCGCCTCCAGAGCCTCCGGCGGCCAAATACCTACCCGTACGGAGCGACGGTCGTCGTCCCCCAACGTCCGGTCAACGGTCAAGAACTGGCCAAGCCAGACGAAAGCGGATGACTCCCCGCTTAGCAGCGCAACCTCGTGGTCCGACAGCCGTTCGAAGCTCCCGGGGGTCGGCCTGGTACTGGAGAGGACAACGAGTTGCCCTGGATTCTCGTAGGGCAGCGACCGATCTGTGACCGAGACCCAGATGGCCGTCACGCTCTGGCTGGCACCGACGGCCAGGATCAACACCCCAACAATCGTCGCGGTGTTCCCCGGCGCGGCGGTCAACGAGCGCCACCCTGCGATCCAGGCGGCGCGGAGCCGGGCCAAGATGGGGCTGGCTCTAGCGCGGGTTGTCGGAACCGCCGTTCCTCCCGAGCATAGCGGTGAGTCCCGCGTTTCCGATGCTGCTCGCGAGCATCCGCGCGGAAACCGTCCCGGGAGCGATGGCCGCGTCTGCCCCGGCGTCGAGGAGCGAGCGAACCACACCAAGACGCTCCTCAGCGTCTACCGCCAGTTCCATCCCCGGAGGCGTTTGGCCCGAGGAGGCGAGCATCCAGCCAAAGACGACAGCCGTCAGCGGTGTCATGTTGTTTGGATTCGCGTACGCGTTTGGGTCTGCGCCCGCCCGGAGCAGCAGCAGAGTTGCCTCAGGCCGTCCGAAAAACGCTGCGCGGCCGAGTGGCGTGCTACCGGAAGGATCAACAACGGTCGTGTCCGCTCCCGCTTCCAACAGGAGGGCCAGAACGTCGACCGCATTCGCTTGGGCTGCCCGATGCAAAGCGCTCATCCCTCCGCTGTTGGCGTTCGCCGTGACGCCGTCCGTCAGCAACTCCCTCACCCGATCAGCATCGGACGCCAGCGCTGCCGCCACCAACTGTCCTTCGGGTCCCGTGTCAGGAGACGCCTGGGCGCCGCTGCCAGAGGTGCTGGAGATCGTCACGCGGGCGGAGACTCCGGTGTCGCCGGGGGAACTCGCAGATTCCCTGGAAACCGACGACAGCACTGGCGACCGGAAGCTCAGGAACGCTGCGACCACGATGATCCCCAGCGCAGCCAACACCCCGACAACAACCCAGCGCCGGACCCGGTCAGGTCGTGGCGGACTGAGCATTTGGTTTGTCATCTGGCGGCGCGTGACTTGTGGACCGCGATCCTTGGAGCAACGATGGCCGACCCCGACGCACGCCGCCGTCTAGCGCGTTCAGTCCGCGCGCACCGAGCCCGCTGCGCTGTTTCCGTCAGATACAGACGATGGCTGTAAAACAACTTATGACGTTTCCATCCCCATCGTAGAGGCAAATCTCGGCGGGAAAACAAAGCAACTGCGCGAGCGTCGGACTGGCCCAAAGCACCGCGAGTCCGAGCGCCGCGATGCCCACCAACAGAGTTCTCATCTGGAAGCCTCCTAGCAGAATCCGAGCGAGATTATGCCACTGCTCGTTCGGGGTGCCGAACAGACCGCCCGCCCTCACTGCCCCCGTCGGCTCGACAGCCGGAAGGTCCATCGGTGGAGCCGAACGTCACGGTGATACGGTGCCTTCCTCAGTTGTGGGGCTCTCCCGCATCTGGATCGCGGGTTGTCACTCCCGCCTCGGCACGGGATTCCCCGCCTCACCGAACCCACGGCGGCGATCACTTCCGCGCCACCTTGCACCGCGCGACACTGGGACGCGTTGTCCGTTGCGGATCGAGGCGGTGTGGGTAGGCTTCGGCGGCGACGCTGGCTTGCCTAGCGGGCGCTTTCCCGTTCTATCTTAAGGAAACACGCTATGCGCAGCACCATCGCTACTCCGGCTCTCGTCTCGCTGAGCCTTGCCGGCGGCCTGACCTTGGCGGCGTCGCCGGAGGAAGGCGTCCCGAGCCAGCCGGCTCCACTTGAGCTGAGTCTCGACGACGCCATCCATCAGGCGCTCGAGAACAACCTGAACGTTCAAATCTCGAGGCTCGCGCGCCAGTCTGCCAGCCTTGCGCTTTCGGCTGCCCGCCGGGTGTACACCCCCAATCTGGTGTTGGATACCAACGTCACGGAGAGTCTCTCTCCCGCGGAGAGCCAGCTTGACGGCGCTTCCCAGAATGAGCGCGACACCCTGAACTACAACCTGCGCTTCGAACAACAGCTTCCCTTCGGTGCCAACTACTCGGTCCAGTTCAACAACAACCGTCTGGCCACCAACAGCCAGTTCTTCACGTTCAACCCGCGCTACCGGAGCACGCTCAACGCCCAGATCACGCAGCCCCTGCTCCGGGACCTCCCCGCCGACCCCCAGCGCCGGCAGATAGTCGTCAGCCAAAACGGGGAACGGCAGGCCGGCCATGACTTCGAGCAGAGCGTCCTCGATGTCCTTCGGGATGTCCAAAACGCCTATTGGGATCTCGTCTTCGCGATCCGGAATCACGAGGTCGAAATGCAGTCGCTAGACCTCGCGCGCGACCTGCTGCGGAACAATCAGATCCAGGTGGATGTCGGCACCATGGCGCGACTGGATGTGTTGCAGGCCGAGGCCGAGGTGGCGGCCCGGGAGGAGGCCCTGATCCTGGCGGAGGAACAGATCCGGCAGACAGAAGACGTTCTCAAGGCGCTGATCCGCGATCCCGACGCCCCGGGGTTCTGGGATGACGAGATCCAGCCGACGGATGCGCCCTCAGCCGAGGATTACGACGTGGAGGTGGACGCGGCCATTCGCATCGCACTGCAGCGCCGCCCGGAACTCCGCGCGCAGCGAGTCCAGCTCGAAACGAACGCATACGACGTCCGGTTCTACCGCAACCAGACTCTTCCCCGAGTGGACTTGGTGGGCCTCCTCCAAGCCACTGGGGTCGGGGGCACCCAACTCGTGCGCCAGGGATTCTTCGGGCCCACCGTCGAAACGATCCCCGGTGGCTACCGCGACGCGCTCTCTCAGATGAGCGGCCTCGACTACCGCGATTGGCAGATGGGCCTCTCCTTCTCCTATCCGATTGGCCCCAATGAGGCGCAAGCGCAGCACGCCGAGGCCCAGACAGATGTCATCCGCCAGCGAGATGAGATTCGGCAACAGGAGGTCCAGATCGCTCGGGAGGTCCGCACGGCTGTCCGTCAGGTGCAGACGAACCGGCGACGAATCGACGCCAGCCGAGCAGCCCGTGAACTCCAGGAAGTGAGCCTCGCCGCCGAGCAGAAAAAGTTCGAGGTCGGGATGACCACCAGCTATTTTGTCGTGCAGGTGCAGCGCGACCTGGCCCAAGCCCGCGCCAACGAACTACAGGCCATCATCGACTACAACAAAGCGATCGTGGCGGTGGAACGCGCTCAGGGAACCCTCGGTGAGCGCTCGCGGGTCACGGTTCGGTAAGGATTTGGCCAGAACGCCGAGAAAGATCCGGCCAGACTCCGACCAACTCCCCGGGTCGTGAGTCGAGGAGGCGTTTCGGGGCGGTGCTACGCTTGCCCATCTCGCCGACAGATGGCGGTCATCGGCCCAAGGCGAAATCCAAGCCCATGGCCGCCTTGGACCTCCCCACCGGACCCCGTGGACTTCTGGCCCGGACGCGCACCGTCCTTGCGGCCGCCATCGGCGGCGAATCCCACCTCATCCTCGGTGGTGGAACGGTGCTCATCGCCCGCTGGCACCACCGCTGGACCCACGACCTCGACTTCTTCACCGAGGCCAGTTCCTTCCAGCGGCTCTACCAGCACCAGGTCGCTTTCGAACGTGATCTCTGGGCACTCGGCGGAATCCGGAGTGTGGGAGTGCGCTCCGGGACCGCTCTCATCGTGTTCGAGGACGGCGGCGAAATCAGCATCGCCACCACCCCCGGCTTCACCTCCGATCGCCGGTCTCCGGACACGGTCCGGAAAACATCTGTCGCCCTCGAATCCAGTGCGGAGATCCTCGCGAAGAAGATCGGCGGCCGGATCCTCGGCAACAACACCTTCGTTCCCCGCGACCTCTACGATCTGGTGATGGCCCGTCAGTGCGAACCCGCCGCGCTGGACCGGGCGTTCCGCTGCTTCGCTCCGGTCCGCATTCGTTGGTTTCCATGCGATGCCAGTAAGCACCGCGTTGTGCCCATAACTCGCATCACTACAACGGTTTATTTGTGCCAAAACGTCCCGCAGAACACCGCCGCAGTCCGCTTGTTCCCGGCGGTTTACTGATATCCAGACGGTAGCTATAGGAACCAATTGCCCTCCCCAGGAACCAAAACCGCTCGTTGAGGTCCTGGAGCCCAGTCCTGTCCGGGATCGAAGACGCCCGCCGGTGCTGCACCACAGGGTTACGGAGGTCGGAGGTAGTACCACACCGACAGCAGCATCCCGAGCAGCAGCGGAATCACGGTTCCGGCCTTCATCCAGGACACCGTCCTCTCCAGCGGCCATTCCGGGAATGCCCACCAGAGCGTCAGATTGAAAGCGAGGGACAGGGCGGCGGCGGGCGCCAGGCACCAACCCGCGGCTCGATGGAACCGGTACCAATCCTCCGGATCCGAGAGGGTGTCTTCCGTCCGGAAGCCGATGATGCGGTTGGGGGGGATCCTGCCCTGGATGAACAGCGTGGAGAACGCCAGAATCGCGAGCGGTATGACGTACCCGAACAGAGGCTTTTCCATGCTCGACCGAAACAGTATGCGCAGTTTCGGCGCGGGGCGCCGGCAATAGGACCACAGCCGCGCCCTCCGTGTCCCCCGGTGAACGTCGTCACCGAGGTCCACTCCGGCCGGAGACATTGGCTGGCCAACTTGATGGTAGGCCAGCCTACCCAGTGTGCGTACAACTGGGCTCTGGCGAGGGGAGGCTGCGCCCCCCTTCGAACCCCCGGCCTCTCGCGCCGCTGCCGGGCAGCGGACGGTCGGGGGCAAGCCCCCGAACCCCCGAACCGGTGCGCTCTCACCGCGCAGCGGCGCACCGTGTGGTCACCCGCATCGAGCGAGTGAACCGGGCCGCCTGTGGCCCGGCAGTGGCCCTCCGGCTCCCTGAGGTCGAGGAGTCGGCCAACGAGGCCGTGAGCGCCC
>JAPPGX010000013.1 GCA_028877265.1 Acidobacteriota bacterium | reverse complement strand
CGCGGGGGGGGGGGGGCCCCCCCCCCCGTGCCGGTCTGAAGACCGGCGGTCCCCGCCTACCGGATGATGATCTCGTCCAGGTAGATCCAGCCGGTTTCGCCCTCGTAGCGCGCGCCGTCCGGCCCGGTGGGCCAGGGCGCCGGAACCTCCCCGAGTCCGGTGATCCGGACGCGCACGAACCGCGCTTCGCCGCCCTCGAGCGCCACCGTGACCCGCTGCCGGCCGCCCTCCGGGGTGTCCCGCCCCACGCTGTCCGGATCCTGGACCTCCTGAACCACCGGTTCGGACCAGGACTGCCCGTCGAGGCTCGTCGCGACCTCCACGCGCCGGGGGCAATACACCCCCGAGCCCGGGTGCTGGAGGAAGGAGAACTTCACCGACCAGACCGGCTGCGCCGGCCCGAGGTCGAGCTCGGCGGTGACCTCGTCCGCCCGGTAGCCCTGCCAGTGGCCGCCGCGGCGGTCCACCGAACCCCGGATGCCGTCCGTGAGTCCGGCGTCGCCGGCGGCCGAGTAGGGCGACGACTGCGGCGGCTCCACGTCCGCCGTCAGCCCGCGAGCCAGATGCGCCGCCAGGTTGCGTTCGCCGAAATCGTGGAGCTCGAGGGAGCGGTCGTAGACGGCGTCCTCCGCCGCCTCGTCGGGAAGCACCAGCCGGGTGAAGACGCTCGGGTCGTCCTCGGGGCCAATCGCCCGCATCAGGAAGCGGAAGTCGAGGTTCTGCGGCCAGAGGGTGTACTCGCGGTGCGGGACCGCGCCCCAGGAGTCGTCGCCGCCCACCCCGGTCTGGCGGAAGTCCACCGCCAGGGTAATCTCGTCGCGGGGGACGAGTTCCGCCCAGTGGGTGCGGCTCTTGGTGTCGCCCCCGTCGAGGTCGGCGATCCGGTAGGGCAGGGCGGAGAACGACAGGTGGGGGAGGCCGATGACCAGCAGCCCCGCGCCGGACCCGTCCGTGAACGTCGCCCAGCGCACGTCGGTCCGGGTGCCCGTCTCCTGCGGGCGGACGTAGGGGTGCGCGAGCTCGGACACCGGCGACCGGTAGCGGCCAACCGCGGCGCCCGTCCGGCGGTCCCAGTAGTTCTCGTGGGGGCCGCGCCCGTACCACTCCACTTCGGACAGCGACTCCGGCAGCGTGAGCAGGGTTCCGAAACGCGGCATCTCCGGCAGATCCTCGTTCACCGCCGAGAGGCGCGCCGAGACGGCCACCGTTCCGTTGCCGAAGACATCGTGGCGCAGCGTGTAGAACGCGTTCACGGAACGGAGCGAGAAGCGGCTCTCCACAACCGCCCGCAGCCGGTCGTCGTCCACGCGCACCAGGACGTCCTCGAGGACGCGCGCGGGCGGGCTTCCCGCCGTTTTCCACACCCCCGAACGCGCCGGGAAGCCGTTCCCGTAGTCGTTGTCGGTCGGCGCCCGCCAGAAGTTGGGGGCCGGGCCGGCGGTCAGGAGGTCCCGCCGTCCCGCCCGGAAGGAGCGGAGGATTCCGAGCTCCCGGCTGAACTCCAGCGTGAAGCCCCGGCCGCCCACCGTGACCGCGTCCTCCGACTCCCGGACGGTCAGGGGCTCCATCGGCGGCGGTTCCGGAGCCGGCTCTTCCTCCTCCTGTTCCTCCTCCGGAACTTCCGCCTCGCCCGCGGCGGGCGCTTCTTCCTCTTCTTCGCCCTCCTCCTCGGCGGTTTCCTCTTCTTCCTCCTCCTCGATGTCGTCGGGGTGCACCACGTCCACGAAGAACTGCTCCCACGCCACCTCGTGGCCGGCCGGAACCAGCGGCGCGTCCTCGCGCGTGCGGAAGCGCACGGTCAGCAGGCGCTCCATCAGGGGTTCGATCCCCGTCTCCGGGATGTCGAACGAGACGATCTCGGCCGCTCCCGGCGGGGTGGCGACCGGCGGCACCGCCCCCTCGGCGACGACCACTCCATCCGCGGTCAGTTGCCAGCTTCCCGCGAGGTCGGAGAGGTCGCTGAAGGCGCGGAGGTTTTCGACCTCGATCAGCCCCGAACGGGCGTGGAGCGCCCGGATCCGGACCGGCTGGTACACCTTCTTGACCTCGAAGGCGTGCGGATGGGGCTTCCGGTCGGCCGACACCAGTCCGTTCACGAGGAAGTTCCCGTCGGTGGGGATCCCCGGCGGCCCGATGTCCCCCCCGTAGGCCCAGAAGGCCCGGCCGGATTCGTCCTCGCGGAGGATCGCCTGGTCCACCCAGTCCCAGATGAACCCGCCCACCAGCTTCGGATCGGAGTCGATCACCTGCCAATAGTCGGCCAGGTTCCCCACGCTGTTGCCCATGGCGTGCGCGTACTCGACGAGCAGGAAGGGCTTTTCCGATCGGGAGGCGGCGTAGTGCTCGAGCCAGTAGGGACGGACGTACATGGGGGCCACGATGTCCACGACGTCCCGTTCGCCGGCCGGCTCGTAGAGGATCGGCCGCCAGGGGTCGTTCTCCCGGATCCACTCCGAGGTGGCGTCGAAGTTCTCGCCGTCGCCGGCCTCGTTGCCAAGCGACCAGATGATCACCGACGGGTGGTTCCGGTCCCGGATGACCATCCGTTCGGTCCGGTCGAGGTGCGCGTCCCGCCACTCGGGACGCGCCGCGAGGGTCACCTCGGGCAGGAACCCCATCCCGTGCGACTCGATGTTCGGCTCGTCCACCACGTAGAGCCCGTACTCGTCGGTCAGCTCGTAAAAGCGGGGCAGGTTCGGGTAGTGCGCCGTCCGGACCGCGTTGATGTTGAGGCGCTTCATGAGCCGGATGTCCTCGAGCATCCCCGCCTCGTCCACCACGTGGCCCCGCTCCGGGTCGTGTTCGTGCCGGTTCACGCCCCGGAGAACGATGGGACGGCCGTTCAGGAGCAGCTCGCCGTCCACCGTCTCGATCCGCCGGAAGCCGACCCGGACCGCCGTGGCTTCGGTCACCGCTCCGCCGGGGCCCGCGAGCGACAGGACCAGCCGGTAGAGGTTCGGGGTCTCCGCGGACCAGGCGCGGACGTCGGGGATCGTCGCGGTCGCTCCCATGGAGGCCTCGCCGCCCGGCGGCACGCCGAGCTCCAGGCGTTCGGGGGCGCCCCAGACGGAGTTGCCGTCGGGGTCGAACAGCTCGTAGCGCACCTCGTGGGCGCCCGCTGCTCCCAGCCCCCGGTTGGCGACGTTCACGCTGAAGTCCAGGATGCCGTCGCGGTAGCCGGTGACCAGGTCGGCGCTTGCCGAGAAGTCGCGTACGAAGGTGGGCGGCCGGGCGAGGAGCGAGACCTCGCGGTCGATCCCGCTGATCCTCCAGAAGTCCTGGCTCTCGAGGTAGCTGCCGTCACTCCAGCGGATGACCTGCACGGCGAGGGTGTTGGGCCCGGTCGTGACGCTTTCCGTGATCCGGAACTCGGCGGGGGTCCGGCTTCCCTCGCTATAGCCGATGAACGAGCCGTTCACCCAGACGTAGAACGCCGAATAGACCCCGTCGAACCGGAGGAAGACCTCGTTGCCCTCCCAGCGCGCCGGGATCTCGAAGCTCCGCCGGTAGGAACCCACCGGGTTGTCGTCCTCGGGCACGAAGGGGGGATTCGCGGGGAAGGAATAGAACTCGTCCCGGTAGACGGGATAGCCGTAGCCGAGCAGCTCCCAGTTCGAGGGCACCGGGATCTCGTCCCAGGCGGAGTCATCGAAGCCGGGCTCGAAGAAGTCCCCGGGCCGGTCGGCGGGGCGGGGGACGAAGTGGAACTTCCAGTCGCCGTTCAGCGAGATCCGGCGCGGCGAGTCCCCGGGGCGGCCGCGGACGGCGGCGTCCGGGTCCGGGTAGGGGGTGAAGGAAGCCCGGGGCGGTTCCCGGCCGATCTGGAAGACGGTGGGGTCCTGCCACGGTGGGGGAGATTCGGGCTGTGCGGCGGCGGAGGCGGCCATCCCGAGGGCGGCGGCGGCACCCAGGTGGCGCAGGCTCATGGACCGCCGGGGAGGGGATCCTCCGGTGGGGCGAGATTGCCGGACTCGATGAACGCCATGATCCCGAAGAGGGCGCCCCAGGAGTGGAAGGGGTCGCTCGAGAGGCGCTCGTCGTCCCCGGTCCCGGTGATCGAGGAGATGTTCTCGCTCACGTAGCCCTTGCGCCGCCACTCCCGGAGAAACATATCGAGAGAACGCGCCGAAAGCTCGGCCGCGGTCGCGCGGTCGCCCGCCCGCCGGAGTCCCAGGTAGGTGAGGAAGTTGAGCGGCGGCCAGATGGCGCCCTTCCAGTAGCGCTGGCGCGGAAACGAGGGGTCGTCGCGGGTGGTCGAAGGGAGCACGAACTCGCCCCAGAACTCCTCGGGGTTGAGCAGGTGCTCCCGGATGAGCCGGCCGGCGCGCGTTTCGGAGGCCACTCCGGCGAGGAGCGGGTAGAAGAGGGTCGGGGAGCGGCGTTCGGAGAACCGGTCCAGATCGGTGCGGTAGTTCAGGTAGTAGCCCCGCGCTTCATCCCAGAGGGCGTCGAGTGCATCGCCGAAGGCGGCGGCGCGCTCCTCGAGCTCCCCGGCCTCCGCCTCGCGCCCAAGGAGCCGCGCCAGTTCGGCGAGCGCCCGGCTGTCGGCGATGTAGAGGCTGGTCAGCCCCACGTCCTGGAGTTCCAGTACGTTTCTGTCCCGGTTGAAAGGGACGTCCTCGTACATCGGGGAGTCGTCCATGCCGGATTCGTAGCCGGCCGCCGTCTTCGTGCGCACCACGGGCTCGGCGAAGGGGTTTTTCGCCTCGTGGGAGCCGTAGGAGAGAAGGCCGCCGTTGCTGCGGGCTTCCGGCCACCACCGGTTCCAGGCGAGCAACGGCTCGAACGCCGCTTCCAGGAACCAGCGCTCGGGGAAGCGCCGGTAGACCTCGCGGACCGTGATCCCGCCCACCGGCGGCTGGGAGCGGTCCCAGGACTTGCTGCCGTTGCCCCGGTTGTCGTTCGGGAGGAATCCCTCGGGGGTGTGGCCCCGGAGGTGCTCGACGATGCCGGCGAGCGCGAGATCGCGGCCTTCGAGCGTCGCGAGGTAGCCGAGGAAGAAGTTGTCCCAGCCGAAGAGCGCCACGCCGCCGTACTCGCGGTTCCAGAGCCGGCCGACGGTGGGGACGACCCGCCCGTGGCGGGGCTCGTAGATGGTGTTCCAGGCGAATCCGGAGGTCACCGCGAGCCACGCTTCGGCGAGTTCTCCGAACCCGGCGGCGCGGGCCTCGAGTTCGGCGCGGCGGGCGTCGAGGATGCGCCGGAGATCGGGGACCTGTTTCGCCGGGGCGCCCGGAGCCGCGGCGTAGACGCCGACCGGTTCGGTGAGCCGAAGGATCCGGTGCGGCGCGAGACCGCCGGCGTAGGGATCGGTCGCGAGCGTCCCGGCGACCCGGACGAGCCGCTCGCCGTCCGCCGTCCGGGCGAGGAGGCCGCCGTCCGCGGATTCGACCGCACCCGGCCGGTTCCAGACCATTCCCGCGCTTACAACCAGCTCAAAGGAGGCGCCGGGCTCCGGCTCCGGGGTCACGAGGACCACGAGTTCGCCGTCCTCGCCGTGTCCCGCTTCCACGGCGGCGGTGAGGCCGCGCCAGGCGATCTCGAGGCGCTGGTAGGACCCGTCCACGGCGCGGATGCCGGGGCGGACCACTTCCGCGCCTTCCTCCCGCTTCCCGATGAGCGCCTCCGTCAGGTGGCTCTGTTCGAGGTAGCGGTGCCGCTTGAGGCCGAGGTTGACCGCGAGCCCGTCTGGGAGCAGGACGTAGCGCAGCACGCTGCGGCTGTCCCAGGTGTTCCAGCCGGTCTGGAGGCGCTCCTGAATGGCGTGGTATTCGGGGATGTCCCCGATCGCGGCGTCGTACTCGGCGTGCCGGTCCGGCCAGTCGGGGGCGGCGGCGGAGGAGGCGGCGGGTTCCGACTCGGAAGCGGCGCACCCGGCGAGGGCCGTAATGGCCAGTACGGCCGGTAGTTTCACCACCGGTGGGCGACGTCCGAGCGGGTTTTCGGACGCGGCCGCTATTCCGTCTTCCAAAAGGCGATGCCCGAGGCCTGTTTCCCGACTTCGACGACCGCCTCGCGCTCCAGGGACTCCAGGTTGTAGAACTCGACCCGCCCGGGTTCCCCGCCGATCTCCTCGACGGTGACGATGGCGAAGCGGCTGTCCGGGGTGATCACCACCCCGTGGGTGATGCGCGCCGAGGCGGCGACCGAGGCCCGCTCGGCGCCGCTCTCGAGATCCCAGAAGCCGACCGAGTCGTTCGTCTTCTCGGTGACCACGAGGTGCCTGCCGTCCGCCGAGACGTCGACGTTGTAAGGCCCCCGCTGGGTGTGGAACCGGCGGCGGGGCTCCCAGGCTTCGAGGTCCACTTCGAGGACCTGGTTCAGCCCCTGGAGCGCGACGTAGGCGTGCCTGCCGTCGGGAGCCGGCTGGACCCAGGTGGGGCTCGCCGCCGGCCCGCCGCCCATCATGTGCCCGGCGTGCGGATCTCCCTCCAAGACCGCCTTCGTGGTCTCGTTGTCGCCGGTGAGGCGCATTCGCCGGCTGGCCTGGAACGTCATGGTGTCGATCTCGAACAGCTCGGCGCTCATCATGGCGACCGAGTAGGCGAGCATGCCGTTGGTGCTCAGCCGCGAGCCGTGCGGCATGACGCCCTGCTCGATCTGGGCGATCTCGGTCATCGAGACGGTGTCGATCACCGAGACGTTCGAGGGGACGTGGTCGCCGTGCAGGTTGAAGTTCACGACGAACAGGAAGCCGGTCGCCGGGCTGATGTCCATGGTGGCGGGGAAGAGGCCGGCGGTGGTGTCCGCGACTTCGAGGTCGGTGCCGGTCTCGAACTTGTGGACGGTGCCGTAGGGCATGCCGTGGGCGATGGACACGTACCAGTGGCGGCCGTCGGGGGACACCCGCACGCCGTGCGGGCCCTCGATCTCGTTCGGGAGGATCCCGACGGGAATCCGCCGGAGCAGCTCCCCGCCGTCCGGCCCGAAGCGGACGAGGTCCACGGTGTCGTCGGACTCGGCGGCGACGTAGGCGAAATAGTTGCTCTCGGCGGTCGTCTGGGCCGTCACGGGGCTCGCGAGGACGAAGGCGAAGGCGGACAGCATCCCGACGAGGCCGCGGGGCAGGAGGGCACTTCTCATGGCGGACGGTCGCTCCGGTGTTGGGAAGCCCAATGGTACCGGCCCCGTGACGCCTCGGAGCGCCCGCCTCCGGCCGGCATCGCGCGGGAGCGCGAAACCCGCACTGATGACGCTGCGCTCTGCCAATCGGCGGGAGCGGTGGCACGATACGTCATCGTGCCGCACAACGCCCCAAGACCTGCCCTCTTGCCCCTCCGCCCGGGCCGGTTCGCCCGGTCGCGGACCCTTCTCCGGACGCTCGGTTTCGGCGCCTTCGCTCTCACGGCATGTGGCGGTCCGCGGGGCGACGAAGGTCCGGGCAATGCCCAGGTCTCCCTCACGCTCGAGAACATCTACCGGGACGCCCGGGGCGGTGTCTTCTCGGCCGCCATCTCGCCCGACGGCCGCTGGGTGGCGGCGGTTGCCGAGAGCGAGGACGGCCGGGGCATCCACCTGCTCGACCTCACCGAGGACCCGCCCGTCCCGCGCTTCTGGCTCACGGGAGGCTCGCCGGCCTGGTCGCCGGACAGCCGCCGGATCGCGTTCCTCCGGGACGGGGATCTCTTCAACGCCCCGGTCGGCGATCCGGACGCCGTCCAGCTCACCGACGGACTTGAAGGCGTCCGCGCTCCGGCCTGGTCGCCCGGCGGCGAAACCGTCGCGGTGATGGCGAGCGCGAGCGGCAGCCAGGACGTGTGGCTCGTGCCGGCGGGGGGCGGCGACGCGCGCCAGCTCACCTCGGACGCGATGACCGCCGACGAGGTGCGGTTCGGCGTCTCCTGGTCGCCGGACGGCGGGACGGTCGCGTACGTCGGGAACAAGGCGGACTACCGCGCCGACGACGTCTGGCTCGCCGACGTCGCAACCGGCGACGAACGCCGGCTCACCACCTCGATCCGCGCCATCTCCACGGTCCCGGCGTGGTCTCCCGACGGCGGCCGGCTCGCGGTCCTCGGCGTGAAGAACGAGGAGTACTGGTATCTCGACATCGCCGATCTCTATCTCCTCGATCCGGGGGGCGGCCCGGAAGAGCCGCTCCCGATGTCGTCGTTCGCCACCGCCTACCGGTTCCGGCCCTTCTGGTCCGGAGACGGCGCGCGCCTGTTCTTTACCCACCAGGAGCGCGGCGAACACCACCTGTGGTCGGTTGCCGCGGAAGGCGGCGCGGCCACCCGGGTGACGAACCTCGGCGGCGTGTTCGGGAGCCTCATGGCGAGCGCCGGCGCGGAGCGCTTCGCCTTCGTCCGCTCTTCCTCAACCGCGGGTTCGGAGCTCTACACGGTCCCGGCGTCCGGCGGCCCGGCGGAGCGGCTGACCCGGCTGGCGCCGGTCTGGGACGGGGTCCAGTCGCCGCGCGAGATCTCCTACCGCAGCTTCGACGGCCACTACATCCAGGGGTTCCTGTATTTCCCGCCGGAGGTCGAGGCCGGCGGCGTCTGCCCGGCGCTCGTCCAGGTCCACGGCGGCGGAACGAACTCTTACCTGGCGGGTCCCAACCTCGCCGACCAGTACCTGGCTTCCCGGGGCTTCGTGGTGCTCGCCGTGAACTACCGGGGCGGCTCGGGATTCGGGCGGGAGTTCTAGGATCTCGGGGACGAGGACTGGCTGAACGAACAGGCCCTCGATCCCGGAGCGGCCGCCGACTGGCTGCGGGAGCAGCCGTACGTGAGCGGCCGGGTCGGGATCTACGGCTACAGCTACGGCGGCATGCAGAGCATGGCGGCGATCACCCGTACCCCGAACAGGTTCGACGCCGCCGCCCCGATGGCCGGCATCTATTCCGAGCGGCAGACGTTCGAGCACCAGGACCGGCTCGGCAGGATCTTCACGATCGACGGCCACGGGGGGCTTCCCGAGGAACGCCCCGAGATCTACGACAAGACCGAGACCATCGCGCGCATCGGCAACATCACTGCGCCGGTGCTGATCCAGCACGGGGATCGCGACGTCCGGGCGCCGTTCCTGAACTTCGAACTCGCGGTGGCCGCGTTCGAGGAACACGGGATCGAGTACGAGGCCCACACCTACCCCGAGGGACACGGCTTCCGGAATCCCGAGAACCGGATCGCGCTCTACCGCCGGATGGAGGAGTTCTTCCGCCGCGAGCTGGGGAGCTGCCGCTGAGGGGTGACGCACACGGCTTGGAACGCCGGCTTCAGCCGGCACAGCCCGCCGCAGGCGGGCGGCTGGACGGACCTCATTCGCCGGGATGACTCGGCTGCGCGCGCCAACGCATCCGGGGTAGCGACGAACCGCCCGCGGCCCCGCGGGCCGCTGTGCCGGTCTGAAGACCGGCGGTCCCAGCCGGCGCGCTACCCAGTCTGTCCGGAGACCGGCGGTCCCGGCGGTACGATTCCGGCGCGCCGCGCCCGTGCCGTGACAGGAGGACCCGTTGGCTGAGTCGAACACGCGAATCGAGAAGGACACCCTTGGAGAGGTAGCCGTTCCGGCGGGACGGCTCTACGGGGCGCAGACCGAGCGCTCCCGGCAGAACTTCCGGATCTCCGGGGAGCGCATGCCCCGGGAAGTCGTCGCCGCGCTGGCGCTCGTCAAGAAGGCGGCGGCGCTCGTGAACCGGGACCTCGGCCGGATCTCCGAGGAAAAGGCGGACGCCATCGCGGCGGCGGCCGACGAGGTGCTCGCTGGCGAACATCCGGACGAGTTCCCCCTCCTCGTCTGGCAGACGGGCAGCGGCACCCAGTCCAACATGAACATGAACGAGGTGCTCGCGAACCGCGCCAGCGAAATCCTCGGCGGACCGCGCGGCGAGGGGCGGCTCATCCACCCGAACGACGACGTGAACCGGGGACAGTCCTCGAACGACGTGTTCCCCACTGCGATGCACGTGGCGGCGGTGGTGGCCCTCGAGGAGCGGGTCCTCCCGGCGGTCCGGGCGCTCGCCGCGGCGCTCGCCGAACGGGCCGAGGCCTTCCAGTCGGTGGTGAAGATCGGGCGCACGCATCTCCAGGACGCCACCCCGCTCACCCTTGGCCAGGAGTTCTCGGGCTACGCCGCCCAACTGGAGCACGGGGCCGCCCGCATCGAGGCGTCGCTCCCGCACCTCCGCGAACTGGCGCTCGGCGGCACCGCGGTGGGAACCGGCCTGAACGCCCACCCCGAGATGGGGACGCGGGCGGCGACCTGGCTGACCCGCCTCACCGGCTGCCGGTTCGTGACCGCCCCGAACAAGTTCGAGGCGCTCGCCTCGAAGGACGCGCTGGTCGCCGGCCACGGGGCGCTGAAGACGGTGGCGGTGTCGCTCCACAAGATCGCGAACGACATCCGCTGGCTGGCCTCCGGCCCGCGCTCCGGAATCGGGGAGATCCGGATTCCGGCGAACGAACCGGGCAGCTCCATCATGCCGGGCAAGGTGAACCCGACCCAGTCCGAGGCGCTCCTGATGGCGACCGCCCAGGTCCTCGGGAACGACGTGGCCATCGGGGTCGGCGGGGCGGGGGGCAACTTCGAGCTCAACGTCATGAAGCCGTTGATCGCCCACAACTTCCTGGGAAGCGCCCGGCTCGTCGCGGACGGCTGCGACAGCTTCCGCGAACGCTGCGTGGTCGGCATCGAGCCGAACGCGGGACGCCTGCGCGAGAACCTGGAGCGCTCGCTGATGCTCGTGACCGCGCTGAACCCGCACATCGGGTACGACAACGCGGCGAAGATCGCCAAGAAGGCCTACGCCGACGGGACCTCGCTGAAGGAAGCGGCGCTCGCCCTCGGCCTCCTCACCGCCGAGCAGTTCGACGAATGGGTGCGGCCGGACGACATGGTCTGACGGCCGAGGAGCACCAAGACCGTGCTGGATCGCGGGTCCCTCGTTGGTGGCTGGGCGTTTCCTCGCGGGTGGAAACCATGAAACGGCTCCACGTCGTCATGTCGGACGGCGAATACGGAGACTTCCGCCGCGTGGCCCGCGGCGAGGGTCTCAGCCTTTCTGAATGGGTGCGGCGCACGCTGCGCGCAGCCACTCAGGCGGCGGCGGTCGTGCGAATCGAACGGAAGATGCAGGCGATAGAGGCTGCTGCCCAATGGAAGGCGCCGACGGCCGACCCGGAGCAGATGCTCGCCGAAATCGAGGCCGGTCGCCGGGGAGTCAGCCGCTGTTCCGGACGGCCTCGGTGAGCGCCGGGATGACCTCGAGGGCGTCGCCGACGATCCCCACGTCGGCGGCTCCGAAGATGGGGGCGTCCGGGTCCTTGTTGATGGCCACCACGAACCGGGAGCCGCGCATGCCCACCAGGTGTTGGATCGCGCCGGAGATGGCGCAGGCGACGTAGAGCTTCGGCGACACGGTGGCGCCGCTTGAGCCGATCTGGAGCTCGTGGGGAAGCCAGCCGGCATCGGTCACCGCCCGGGAAGCCCCGACCACGCCGCCGAGCGCGTTCGCCAGCTCGCGCACGATGTCGAGATTCTCGGGACCACCGAGACCGCGCCCGGCGGCCACCACCACGTCGGCCGCCGTCAGGTCCACCCCGCCGGCGCCCGCGTCCCGGACCTCGACGAGGCGCGAACGCAGGTCGCCGGGGCCCACGGGGGAAGGGAGGATGCGCACCGAGAGCGCCGGCCCCGGTTCCCGGGCCGGGAAGGCCCCGCGTTCCACCGTCGCCACCGCGGGGAGGCCGGGCGCCTCCACCTCCTGGACGAACTTCCCGAGAAAGGCGGAGCGTTTGGCAGCGATTCCGTCCTCGCGCCAGGAAAGCGCCGACACGGCGGTGGCGGCGGCGGTTCCAAGCCGCGCCGCGACCAGCGGCGCGACGTCCCAGCCCACCGGGTCGTGGGGCAGGAGAACGCACTCGGCGCCGCTCGCCTCCCGGGCGTGGAGCACTGCGGCGGCGGTTCCGTCCGCGGTCGGGGACGCGTGCGCCGGCCCTTCCACCAGCAGGAGTTCCCCCGCCGGCAGGACTTCGCGCAGCCCTTCGGCCTCGCTGGCGTCACCGACGGGAAGGACGGCGCTTACCCCGTCCGGCCCGCCGGCGAGCCGGGACGCGGCCTCGATCAGCTCGTAGCTGGCGTCGGTGATGCCGCTTTCGCTCCGCTCGGCGAGGATCAGGACCCTGCGGCTCATGCCGCGTCTCCGGGAAAGGAGATTCCGGCGCCGGCCCGCATCCGGGAAACGAGCGCCGCCGCCGCCTCCTGGGGGGAACCCGGGAGGATCTCGGCGCTCGCGCCCCGCTCGGGCCTGCCGAGCGTCAGCCGGCGGAGTCCGCCGCCGTCCGCCGGGGCGGCGAGCTCGATGCGTTCCACCGGCTTCCGCCGTGAGGCCATGATGCCGCGGAGACTCGCGTAGCGCGGGGTGTTGATGCCCGTCTGGACGGCCACCACCGCCGGCAGGCGCAGCTCCACGACCGCGATCCGGCCGCCTTCGAGTTCGCGGTGCGCCTCGAGGCGGCCGTCCCGGAAGTGCAGTCCGGTGGCGGCGGAGGCGAACGAATAGCCGAGCAGGCCCGCCACCAGCCCTCCCACCTGGCCGTGGCCGCTGTCCTCGGCGAGAAGGCCGGCGAACACCACCCCGGCGTCGAGCCCGGAAACGGCGTTGGCCAGCGCCCGCGCCACGAAGAAGGGATCGGCGAGGTGTGCGCGATCAGTGATCAGATGGACCCCGCGGTCCGCCCCCATCGCCAGACAGCTGCGCAGCACCTGGCCGGCGTCGGCCGGGCCGGCCGTCACCGCCACGGTCTCCGCGGCGTGTCCCGCCTCCTTCAGCCCGAGGGCCGCCTCGACGGCGTAGCGGTCGTAGTCGTTGATGCCGTACCCGAGGCTGGATTCGTCGATCCAGTCGCCCGCCGGGCGAAAGGCGGAGTTCCGGTCGGGGACCTGCTTCACCAGCGCGACAGCGTTCATCGAATTCGGACCGTATGATCGCCGCGCTAGCGTCCGGGGGCAAGGTGAGCGGCAAAGTCCCGAGAGGGTCCTTCGTGGTGGCGGGGATCCTCGCGCTCGCGACCGGGCTCGGCCTGCTCGCGGTCGCCGGGAAACCGACGGCCATCCGGCGGCCGGACTCGGTGGACCGGCCGGTCCTGCTCGTCCCGGACTTCGACAACCGCACCGGCCGGGGCGAGTTCACCGCCCTGGCGCGCCAACTCACCGACGCGGTGCGCGCGCGCCTCGAGCGGGATCCGGGCGGCATCTTCGAACTGTCGCCGCGGCGGCTCCGCCCGGCGTTCGGTCCCTCGCAACGCGAAGAAGGGCTGGTGGGAATCGCCGGACGACTCGGTGCGGACTACGTGCTCGCCGGAAGCCTCGAATCGGGCCGGGGGGAGCCGCTCGGCCCCGGTTCGTCCTGGACGCCTCCGCGCGAGGCCCGCGGCGGCGGCGAGGAGATCCGCCTGGACGTCCTCCTGGTACGGGACTCGGACCCGCCCCACGTGTTCGCCGAACGCTTCCTGCTGGGGTCGCCCGACCCGGAAGAGGCCGAGGACCGGCTACTCGCCGACTGGGTCGGCGAGCGCATCGCGCTCTCCCTCAGCCGCCCGTGAGTCGCACCCATCGATAACGGAGCCGGCGGGGAGTTGCACCCATCGATAACGGAGCCGG
>JAPPGX010000131.1 GCA_028877265.1 Acidobacteriota bacterium | reverse complement strand
GCGCGGGGGCCGTGGCGGCGGCGGGCGGTGCGGTGGGTGCGGCCGGCGCCCTCGCCGCGTTCGGCGCCATGGCCCTCGCCACCGCGCTCTCCGGCCTGCGGTTCCGCGCACGGGCGGGTGGCGTGACCGGCGACTTCCTGGGCGCGACGGAGCAGGTGAACGAGATCGTGATCCTCGCCGCCGTGCTGGCGGTGCAGGTCGCGGGGACCGCCGCGTGATCCGGCTCCTCGCCATCCGGCACGCGCCCGTCGCCGTCGAGGGCATCTTCTACGGGCAGACCGACGTCCCCACGACCCTGGACGGCGCCGAGGCGGCCGCCCGCATCGAGCCCGTCGTCGGCGAGTTCGCCCCGGGCACCATCTGGTCGTCCGACGCCGTCCGCTGCCGCGAGCCCGCCGCATGGTTCTCGGAGCGGCTCGGCGTCCCGCACCGCATCGACGAGCGGGTGCGCGAGATGTCCTACGGCGATTGGGAGGGACGGGCCTGGGACGCCGTGCCGCGGACCGAGGTCGAGGAGTGGATGGCCGCGTGGCAGACCCGGTCCCCCCCGGGCGGCGAGACCGTCACCGGGTTCGCCGGGAGGGTCGCCGCGTGGTGGCGGGACCTCGAACCGGGCGCCCATTTCCTGATGGCGCACGCCGGGGTGGTGCACTGCCTCGAGGTGGTGGCCGACGGCCTCACATGGGAACGGACCATCGAGCAGCGGATCGACTTCCTGGCGGCCCAGCGGTTCACGCGGCCCTGAGCCCGGTCCGGCCTGCCGGATCCGGCCTACCGGAAACTCCTGATCTCGAGGCCCACCGGCCCGCGTCCCGAGGGGATGCTGTCGGTGAGCGCCCAGGTCTCCGGAGCATAGCGGAAGATCCACGGCGAGAGGTTCTGGCGCGTGCTGCCGAAGAAGGTCTGGTAGAGCGAGCCGTCCGCCGCCGTGTGCGCCCCGAAGGCGCCCCGGCAGCCGCCGCCGGCCAGGGGCGCGCAGATGGGGTTCGCGCCGTCCCGCACGAATGCCTTCGTGCCCGTGCTCCAGGCGACCGTCCCCGTGAAGAAGGCCGACGCGAAGAGCATGCCGTCCGCCGACACATGCACGCTTCCCGAACCCGCGGGGAATCCTCCGACGACCTCCACGAGTTCGAGCGATCCGGGATCGATGATCGCGAGGGTCGACGGGGCGACGTAGTCGCCGGTGTTCATCACGTAGAGCATCCCGTCGGGCCCGATGTCCCCGAACTGCGGATTCGTGCCGCCGGTCCCGATCGTGGCGACGACGGTCATCGCGAGCGGGTCGATCGCGGTCACCACCCCGTCGCCCGCCGGCGCGTAGTTCTCGTCCAGGTTGGCCGAGATGACGAAGGCGAGCGAGCTGGAGAATGGTACGATGCCGGTCGGAAACTGCGTCACCGGGACCAGGTCGCCGATCGCGCCGCCGCCTGCTCCGATCATGAACCTCCCCACCTCGTCCGTCTGCTGGTTGGCCGCGAGCACCGTCCTCTCGTCCACGAACACCGACCCGGTCGCGTTCCCGGACTCGAAGAGGAAGAACCCGCGGATCTGCCGTGTGCGGAGGTCGATGACGGCGACCGAGGCCGCGTTCCCGAGGGGGACGACGCCGGTCTCTCCGCGGATGCTGATGCCGGTGGGCGTCACCGCGCTCGAGGCCCCGAGCGCGATGTCGCGGCTCTCGCCCGGCTCGCCGAGCTGAAAGAGCCGAAGCGCGTTGGCGCTCGAGTTCACGACGATGCCGATCTGGGGATCGGCCACCGTTCCGTCGAGAAACGCGAGTTCCTCGACGAGGAGCGAGACCGAGGCGTTCCCGGTGTTTCCGTCCGAATCCGTGGCCGTCAGGGTGATCGTGTGCACGCCGACCGACGGTGACGCGACCTCGAGGGACGCACCGCTGCCGAGCGCTCCGTCGATCGAGCTCGTCCAGGCCAGTGCGGCGTCGCCGAGCGCGCCGTCCTCCGGATCCGTGGCGCTTCCGGCGAGCGGGACCGCCGTCCCCTCGCGGACCATGAGCCCGGGGGCCGGCGATCTGATCATGACCGTGGGCGCACCGGGCCCTACGACGTCCACGGGCTCGACGGGATCCTCGCCACCGCAGGCGGCCAGGAGGACGGGGGCGAGGAGCATGATGGGGCGAAGCGCGGTGCGGTCCATGGGAGATCCGTCCTTGCCCGTCAGGGCACCTGCGAAGGGGGCGGACCGCGCGTTCACGGCCCGGTCCCGATGCGGATGCGTGTCGACCAGCCGCGGCCCGGCAGGGGGTAGTCCACGAGCAGCGCGGCGCGTTCGTCGAGGAGGTTCGTGAGGGCCGTCTCGAGCCGCCCGGCGAAGCCGGCCATCTCGAAGGGCAGGGCGATCCCGGCGCCGAAGAGCGTGTAGGCGGCGAGCGCGTTCAGCGGGGAGCCGGGCACGGTGCGGCGCGCCCCGACGCGCGTGGCCGACGGGGTGAGGGTGATGCCGGCCGGCAGCCCGATGCCGAGAGCCAGGTCGGCCGTGAAGCGCGGCCGGTAGGCGACCTGGCCGCCGAGTACCTCCCCGGTGTACTCGACCTCGGACCAGGCGGCGCTGGCCGTGAGGCTGTGCATGCGTCCGAGTGCGGCCAGGTCGGTCGTGGCGCCGAGTTCGAGGCCGCGGCGCGCCACGTCGTAGTTGTCCGGGCTCCAGACGAAGCGGTGGTCCGGGAACCAGAGGATCATGTCGTCGAGGTCCGAGCGGTAGGCGGTCGCGCGCACCTCCCCGGTGGCGGGGCCGGCCGACCACCACTGTGCGAGGGTCGCCGCGAGCTCGCCGCGTATGCGCTCCGGTCCGAGGTCGGGGTTGGGCTCGACGAGGACCCCCTCCTGGAAGAAGAGGTCGCCGAGTCCGGGAGGGGAGAAGCCGCGGCCCCAGCGGAGGTCGAGGGTGAGGCCGGCCCGGGTCAGGGCGGCTTCGACGGCGGGCGAGAGGGTCACGCCGTCCACGAGGTCGTGCCGGTCGGCCCGGAGGGAGGCGCCCAGATCGAGGTGGAGGCCGCGGCGCAGCCGCCAGCCGCGCCGGGCCCGCGCCCACGCCCCGAGTTCGTCGAGATCGAGGGCGGATGCGGTCAGCACGCTCGACTCGACGTCGAGCCGGGCGGCGCGCAGGCCGAACCGGAGGGCGGGGGCATCCCCGCGCGGCGATGGCGCCGCGCCCCCGTTCCACCAGCCCTCGAGCGCGAGTTCCGCGCGGCGCACGCGGGTCCGGGTATCGTAGGCGCGGCCGAAGGGGGGCGCCGGATCGGCGTACTCCGCGCGCTGCCACTGGACCGAGCCGCGGGCCGAGCCGCCGAGGCGTGATCCGGGGGATGCGCCGTCCGATTCGATCCTGACGTCGAGCCCGTGGCGACGGTGGTGCTGGCGCGCGGTGACGGAGGGCTGCGCGATCGTGCCGGGGCTTCCGCGTTCGATGTCGCTCAGGTGCGCGCGGAGCGATGCGTTCGCGCTCCCGCGCCGCGTGATACGGACGTCGCCGCCCGCGTGCGAGAAGGCGGCGTTCTCGCGGGTCGCCTTCCCGCCGCCCCGGAAATCGGGGACATCGTAGGTGAACGCGCCGTCCGAGCGCCGCCAGCGGGCGCCGCCGGAGACCGACCAGGCCTGCCCCAGACCGCTGGATCCGGTGACCGCCGTCTCCGCCGAGGACCAGGCACCCGCCCCGGCGGTCACGGCGGTGGCGGCCGCGTCGCGCCCGCCGCTCTCCAGCAGGACGACGCCACCGAGCGCCTGCGGCCCGTAGCGGGCCGACTGCGCGCCCGGTATCACGACGATGCGGGAGACGGACCCGAGATCCACCGTGCTCAGGTCCGCGACGCCGGTGAGCGGAGAGTTGAGCGGCGTTCCGTCGAGCAGCACCAGCACCTGGTCGCCGCCCGCGCCCCGCAGCTGGAGGACCGCGGGGGCGCCCGGCCCGCCCTGCCTGACGACCGTCGCCCCGGGCATGCGTTCGAGCGCGGCCGGGAGGTCCGTCACCCCGGGCGGAAGGCTGGCGGTCTCGAGCGCGGTCGCCCCGAAGCCGCCCTCGCGGGCCTCCGCCCGCGCGAGCAGCCCCCTGATCCGCACCGGCGCCGGATCGAGCACGACGCCCGCCCGCGTGACGCGTCCGTTCACGGCTTCGGCCTCGATCGAGGCCTCGAGGAAACCGGGCGCCGAGATCACGAGGGCGTGCCGCCCCGGCGCGAGGCCGCGCAGGACGGCCACGCCGCGCGCGTCGGTCGTCGCCTGGAGTCCCGCGCCCCGGACGGCGACGGTCGCACCCGGAACGGCGACGGCCACGCCCGACCCTCTCTGAGCCCCGCCCGGTCCGGCGGGCGGGATCCCCGCGGCCCGCACGGACACCTGAACGGATGCGGCGACCTGGGTGGGGAGCGCACCGACCGGAGCGTCCGGCGCGACGGCCGCGGCAGCTACGGTGGCCAGCAGGAAGCTGATCTTCACTCGACCCCGTCTTCTCCCGGACGGGGAAGAGCACGGCCGAACGTCCACGACTGCGGCGTGAACGCGGGACCACGCCCTCCCGCGAGGGTGTCGATCCGAAGACGGAGGAGAGGTCTCCTGGCTTGGGACGGATCCGCGCGCCTTCCCGGGCATCGCTGCCCAGTGGCTTCGTGAGCGGAACGCCGAGGGATCGGGTCCCTCAGTCCCTTTACAGTGGCGGGGCCGCGCCGGACTTTCACCGGACTTCCGAGCGCCCCTCCGTCTCTGAACTGCGCTAATGGTTACAGGCCCCGGAGACACCGTGCAAGCCCGGTCGGGATGCGCCCGCGGGGCGCCCCGGTGCGCCCGGTAGGGCCCCCGGCGGGGGCCGGATTGTCAGGGAACGGCGGGCCGGGGCCCGAGGCCTGGATGGCCCCGGCCACCTGCGGCGAACTCGTGCAGGGCTTCGGTCGCGGCCGGTGGCTCCAGATCGCCGCTCCCGTCGACGTCTACCGGACTGCCCGCGCCGAGGTCGTGGCGTCCGGCCGGGCCGAAGGCGCCGCCTCCCGCCGCTACGCCAAGGTGCGGCGCGGTCTCAAGGTCCTGCTCAAGAGGCGGCCCGGCCGCGCGCTCCGGGTGACGCTCGGCGGTGACGAGATCCCGCGGGGGGCCGGCTTCGGAAGCAGCACGGCCGACCTGGGCGCGGCGCTCTCTGCCGCGGCGGCCGCGCTCGGCCTCGACGGGGCGGATGAGGCCGTCGTTGGCACCGCCCTCGAGGTCGAGCCGACCAGCGGCTCCCTCCTCCCCGGCCTCGTCCTCTTCGATCACCGGGGGGGCACGATCCGCGAGCCGCTCGGCCAGCCCCCGGCCGTGAAGATCCTCTGCATCCGGCGCCCGGGGGCGGTGGACACGGTGACATTCAACAGGGCTCTCCCGACGCGTCTGCCCGAACACGCCCTGAGAGCCTGGCGCGACGCATTCCGGCTCTGCGCCGAAGGGATCGCAGACGGCGACCCCGGGAAGATCGGCGCGGCGGCGACGGCGAGCGCGGAGGCGGCCCGTCACCTGGGCTGCCCGCCCGCTCCCCCGGGACTGGCGGCGTGCGCGCGGGAGACGTCGGCGCTCGGCATCCTGCGGGCCCACTCGGGCACCGTGTGGGGGCTTCTCTACCCGGAGGACGGGACGCCGGCCCCGGAGGCGGTCGCCGACATCCTGGGCTGCGGGAGAGCTGCCGGTGTGCCCGTGCTCCCCGCGCGCTCGCGCGCGACGGTCGCGTCGTTGAGGCTGGTCGGCGGCGGCTGCCGGGTTGCCCCGCCCGCGAAGATGCGGCTATCGTCGCGGATTGACGCGAGGGGGCCACCGGAAGTTCGGTCCGAAGCCGACGCGGCCCCGCCACTGTGAGAGGCCCGGATCCCATCGACGGATCCGGCACGACGCGCTCGACGGCCACTGGGTGATCCCGGGAAGGCGAGCGATGTCGCCTCGAGCCAGGAGACGCGGTCCCCTCGTCCACTGCGCACCGTCCTTCGAGGGAGGGGACCCGGTGTACACGGCAGACGACGGGAAGGCGGGCGCGAGGCCGCGCGCCGGTTCGCGGGTCGCGCCGTGGATCGCCGTCCTGCTCTTCCAGCTCCTCCTCGCATCCTGCGCTCCGGAGGGGCATCCGGACCTGCCGGTGGTGTCGGTCACCGACGACTTCGGCTACACCGTCGCGCTCGGCGCGCCGGCCCGCCGCGTCTTCTCCGTCATCCCCTCGCTCACCGAAACGGTCGCGGCGCTCGATCCCGGGGTCCTCGTCGCGCGCACCCGCTTCGATCGGGCTCCCGGGCTCGCTCACCTCCCCTCGCTGGGCGGGACCATACAGCCGAATCTCGAGGCGCTGGCCGGCCTTGGGCCCGATCTCGTCATCACCTGGGCCGGCTCGGCGCAGGGCACGATCGGGGACCGGGTCGCCGCGCTCGGCATCCCCGTCTACAGGGCGAACGTCCAGACGATCGCCGGCGTGAGGAGCCACCTGCAGCGCCTGGGCACGCTGCTGGGCCGCGAGGAGCGGGCGGCCGCTCTGGTGGACTCGCTCGACCTCGCGCTCGAGAGCGTGGCCGCGGCCGTGCGCGGGCGCGAGCGCGTCGACGTCTACTACTCCGTCTGGCACGACCCGCCGCAGACGACGGGCCCCGGCACCTTCATCGACCAGGTGATCGAGCACGCGGGCGGCCGCAATGTCTTCGGCGACGCCGCGCGCGCGTGGCCGCGCGTCTCCGTCGAAGCGATCCTCGAGCGCGACCCCGACGCCCTCGTGATCGCCCGGCACGCGCCCGGCGCCGCGGGAGCGCCGTGGCTCGAGGGACCGGGTTGGCGCGAGCTGCGGGCGGTCCGGAGCGGGCGCTTCCTCCTCGTCGACGGCGACCTCTTCAACCGCCCCGGTCCCCGCGTGGCCGAGGCGGCACGGCGCATGGCCGACTTCCTGCACGGCCCACCTTGACGCGCACCCCGCGCCGGCTCGCTCTCTGCGGGCTGGCCGTCCTCGCGGCCGCTGCCGTGAGCGTCTCCTTCGGTGCGTCCGGAGTGGGGCCCGGCGATCTCTGGCGGGAACTTCAGGGCGGCGGCGATCCCGCCGCGCGGTCGATCCTGCTCCAGCTGCGGCTGCCCCGCGCCGCACTGGCCGCCCTCGTCGGCGCCGCTCTCGGCCTCAGCGGCTGCACCTTCCAGGCACTCCTCCGGAACCCGCTCGCCGAGCCCTACGTGCTGGGCGTTTCGGGCGGGGCCGCCGTCGGCGCGGTGGCGGTCGTGGTCACCGGGATCGGCGCGCGGCTCCCCTGGTCGCTTCCCCTCGGTGCGTTCCTCGGCGCGGTGGCCGCGATGGCACTCGTGCTGGGGGTCGCGCGCCGCGCCTCGCCCGGACGGATGGACACGCGCGTCCTGATCCTCTCGGGCGTGATCATCGGCGCCTTCTTCAACGCGGTGATCCTCCTCCTCCTCTCGATCGCCGATGTGGAGTCGTTCCGCTCGGCGATCTTCTGGATGATGGGGAACCTCTCCGGCGCCTCCGTGCAGCGGGTGAAGCTCACCGCCTACCTGGCCGCGTCGCTGATGGTGGCCGCAGCCGTCGCGGCGGGCGGCGTGATCGGGTTCGTCGGGCTCATCGTGCCCCACGCCGTCCGGCTCGCGTGGGGGAACGACCATCGTCTCCTCCTCCCCGCGTCGTTTCTGGCCGGGACCGCCTTCCTCCTGCTTGCGGACACGGCGGCCCGCCTGGTGGTGGCACCGGCCGAACTCCCGACCGGCGTGGTCACCGCGGTGGCGGGCGTCCCCTTCTTCCTGGCGCTGCTGCTCCGGGGGGGACGGCGGTGAGGGCCGGCGCGCCCGCCCGCGACTGGCGGCCCGTGCTCCGGGGCCGGGATCTGAGCTTCACGCATCCGCGCGCGGACGAGCCCGCCGTGCGGCGGGTCTCGCTCTCGGTCTCCCCGGGAAGGCTGCTCGCCGTCGCGGGGCCGAACGGCGCCGGCAAGACGACGCTCATGAAGCTCCTCTCCGGGTCCCTGGCGCCCCAGGAAGGCGGGGTCACCCTCGACGGCCGCGCGCTGTCGGAGCTGGGCGACCGGGAACGCGCGCTTGCGATCGCCGTCGTGCCGCAGTCCGAATCCTCCCCCTTCCCCGTCACGGTGCGGGAGATGGTGGGGATGGGGCGATACGCCCACCTCGGCCCGTGGGAGCGCTCCGGCGAGGGGGATCGCGCGGTCGTGGAGGATGCGATGGCGCGCTGCGCGGTCGCGGAGCTTGCCGACCGTCATCTGGGCGAACTCTCCGGAGGCGAACGGCAGCGGGCGCGGATCGCCCGCGCGCTCGCCCAGGAGGCGCCGGTCCTCCTCCTCGACGAACCCACCGCGGGACTCGACCTCCGCTACCGCATGGAGCTCTTCCACCTCTTGCGCCAGCTCCGGGCAGCCAGCCTCGGTGTGCTCGTCATCACCCACGACCTCAACCTCGCCGCCCGGTTCGCCGACCGGCTGCTCCTGCTCGACCGCGGCCGCGCGCGGGCCCGGGGTGCCCCGGACGAGGTGCTCTCGCGAGCGTCGCTGGAGGCCGTCTACGAATGGCCGCTGAGGGTGGTGCCGCACCCCGGACCCGGGAGCGACACCGGCGCGCCACAGACGGTCCCGCTCAGGAGGGATGACCCGTGAACGCGAGCAGGCGGACCTCCCGCTCCCGGGGGCTGGGCCTCGTGGGCGCCCTGGTGCTCGATCGGGTCCTGGGCCAGCCCCGCCTCCATCCGGTGCGCGCGATCGGAGTGCTGCTGGGCGGCGCGCGCCGACTGCGGCGGAGCCGGGGACCGGTGGGAAGCCTGGTCGAGGGGGCGGTGGTGCTGGCGGCGTTGTCCGCGGTCGCCGGAGCGGCCTCGCGTTCCCTGGCCGCGCTGCCCGGGCGCCCGTCCCGGGAGTCCTCCCGGTTCCCGCTGCCCGCAACGCTCCTGGCGGCGGGGACCGAAGCTCTCCTCCTGCATCCGGCGCTGGCCCTCGAGGCGCTCGCCGACGCGGGCAGACGTGTGGGCGCCGCGCTGGAGACGGGAGACCTCGAGAGGGCGAGGCGCTCTCTGGCGTGGGACCTAGTCAGCCGCGACACCGGCGCGCTCGACGCCTCCCTCTGCGCCTCCGCGGCGATCGAGTCGATGGCCGAGAACCTCTGCGACTCTGTGGTGGCGCCCGGTTGCGCCTACCTGGCGGCCGGGCTGCCCGGCGCATGGGTCTACCGGGTCGTCAACACCGCCGACGCGATGTTCGGCTACCGCACGCCGGATCTCCTCTGGTACGGGAAGCCGGCGGCGCGCGCCGATGACCTCCTCAACTTCGTTCCGGCCCGGCTCGCGGCGGCCCTGATCCTGATGGCCGCGGCGGGCCGGCCGCTCCCTCGCGACCGGAGCCGCCCTGCGGTCCCCGAGGTCCTCCGGCGCCTCCCGCGCGAAGCGTCCCGCGCCGCAGGGCCGAACGCCGGGTGGCCGATGGCCGCCGCTGCGCTCGCCCTGGGGGTCCGGCTCCGGAAGTCCGGCACCTACACCCTGAACACGGCGGGCGCGCCGCCCGAAGCCGATGACGTCGACGCTGCCGCCACGCTCATCCGCCGCGCGGCCTGGCTTGGCATCGGGCTGGTCGCCGCCGCGGCAGCGTGCCGTTCATGAAGAACGGTGCCGAGCCCGGGAAGTGGCGCCCTCCGCGCCCCGACCCCCGCCTTGCCGGGGCGCCGCCGGAGTTTCACGGCGGGCCGGGGTACGAGCAGCAGGGGGAGTACCCCCCCGTGATCGCCGACCTCAGCACCAACGTGAACCCGTACCTCCCGGACGAGGCCGTGCGGCGGGCGGTTGCCGGCGCTCCGCTCGAGGCCTATCCCGATCCCGCTGCAAGCGGGGCACGCGCACTGCTCGCGGAAGTCTGGGGGATCGACGCCGGGCGCATACTTCTCGCACCCGGAGCCTCCGAGCTGATCTACCGGATCGCCCGCTGCTGGATCCGCCCCGCCGATCCGGTCGTCGTATGCGGCCCCACCTTCGGCGAGTATCGCCGCGCCGTGGTGGTCCAGGGCGGGGAGGTTCACGAGACGAGGGGGGTCGCTCCGGACTTCTCGCTGCCGCTCCGGCGCTTCTGCCGCCGCGTCGCCCGGCTCCGGCCGCCCGTCGCGTTCCTCTGCACGCCCAACAATCCCACCGGCGAAGCGCTCTCCGACGCCGCCGTTGCCGACCTGGCGGACCGGATGCCTGCCGGGACGCTCCTCGTGATCGACGAGTCCTACCGCTCCTTCGCGACCGGCCATCTCGCGCCGCCCCACCTTCCCGGTGACGACCGGGTCCTGCACCTCCGCTCCTTCACCAAGGACCTCGGCGTGCCCGGGCTCCGCCTCGCCGCCGCGATCGCGCCGCCAGGGATCCTCGGTCCCCTCGGACGCGCCGCGCCGCCCTGGTCCGTCTCCTCGGTCGCCCAGGCCGCGCTCCGGGCCGCTCTGGCCCCGCGCCCGCTCGCCCGCCTCGAGGAGAGCCTTGCCCGCATCGCGGTGCGCCGCCGGACTCTTGCCGCGGCGCTCGCCCGGCGCGGGTGGCGCCCGGGCCCCTCCGCCACCGGCTTCGTCCTCGCGGCGGTCCCCGACGCGGCCGCCACCACCCGCGCCCTGAGGCTCCGTGGCGTCCGCGTGCGTCACGCGGCCTCCTTCGGGCTTCCCGGGCACATCCGGGTGGCGGTCCGCGGGCGCGCCGAAGAGGAGCGCTTCCTCGCCGCGCTCGCCGCGATCGCCGCCGTGGAAGAGATCACCGCACCCAGAACGACCAGAGGAGGACCGTCGTGACCCAGAACGACGAGCGCGGCCCGAAACCCCGCCGCCCACGCTGTCGCCCCGCGCCGCGGGAGGCTGCCGATCCGATGGGCTCGACCGGCGGCGACCGGGCCGCCCGGCACCCGACAGCCCCGGTCCCGAAACAGAGAACGCCGGGCCCCTACCGCGTCCCGCCCCGCGAGAGGCGCACCGGGCTCGTCCTCCTCAACACCGGCGACGGCAAGGGGAAGACGACGGCTGCGCTGGGCACACTGCTTCGCGCCCGCGGCCGCGAGATGACCGTGGCCATGCTGCAGTTCCTCAAGACCGAAGGGGTGAGGCGGGGTGAGCACATCGCGGCCGAGACGCTCGGGGTCGAGATCGTGCCGATGGGCGCGGGCTTCACCTGGCTGAGTGAGCGCATCGAGGAGGACCGCGCGCTGGCGCGCGAGTGCTGGGCGCAGTGCCGGGAGGTGCTCGACTCCGGGCGCTACGATGTCGTGATCTTCGACGAGTTGACCTACCCCCTCGCGTACGGATGGCTCGAACACGACGAGGTGCTGCCGGTGATCCGCGACCGGCCGGCCGGGACGCACGTGGTCATCACCGGACGGATGGCCACGCCCGAACTCGTCGACTTCGCGGATCTCGTCACCGAGATGAAGGAGGTCAAGCACCCCTATCGGACGCGCGGAATCGGGGCGCAGCCCGGGTTGGAACTGTGAGCGCACGCGTCCTCATGGTGCAGGGCACCGGCTCCGGTGTCGGCAAGTCGCTGCTCACGGCGGCCTTCTGCCGACTCGCCCGGCGGCGCGGGATCGCCGTCGCCCCCTTCAAGGGCCAGAACATGTCCAACAACGCCGCCGTCACGGCCGATGGCGGCGAAATCGGCCGGGCGCAGGCGCTCCAGGCCCGTGCCGCGGGCGTGGAGGCGCACGTCGACATGAACCCCATCCTCCTCAAGCCGCTCGCCGACACGCGTTCCGAGGTCGTGCGCCTCGGACGCACCGACCGTAGCGCGACCGACCTCCCCTGGCGCGAGCGCAAGCCCCGCCTCTGGCCCGTCGTGACCGGTGCGCTCGCCCGGCTCCGCGACCGCTTGGAACTCGTGATCGCCGAGGGGGCGGGCAGCCCGGCCGAGACGAACCTGCGCGACAGCGACATCGTCAACATGGCCGTCGCCCGCCACGCCCGCGCGAGAGTCCTGCTTGTCGCCGACATCGATCGGGGCGGCGCCTTCGCATCCCTCTACGGCACCTGGGCGCTCCTCTCCGCGGCCGACCGGGCACTCTTCAGCGGCTTCATCCTGAACCGGTTCCGCGGCGATCCGGCACTTCTGGCGCCCGCCCCGGAAACCCTGCGGCAGCGCACCGGCGTGCCCGTCCTGGGCGTCGTCCCCTGGATCGACCACCACCTCCCGGAGGAGGATGGCGGCCCGGCCCTCGCTACCGGACCCGCGGACGCCCCCGCCATCGCCGCAGTCGCCTACCCGCGCGCCTCCAACTTGGACGACCTCGATCCCCTGCGCCGCGAACCAGGCGTGCGCCTGCGCTGGGTCCGCCGCGCGCGTGATCTGGCCGCCCTCGTCTCTCCGCCCGGCCTGGCCGCCATCATCCTCCCGGGCTCGCGGAACACCCTCGACGACCTCCGCTGGATGAAGCGAACCGGCCTTGCGGACGCTATCCGCGCGCTCGCGACGGACGGGATCCCGGTGGCTGGCCTCTGCGCCGGATACCAGATCATGGGCTGCCGGATCGCGGACCCGGCCGGCATCGAGGGCGGAGGCGAAGAGCCGGGACTGGGGATCCTGGACGTGCGCACCGAACTCGCTCCCACCAAGGAGACCCGGCGGACGCAGGCGCGCGTCACCGCCGGCCCGCCGCGCTGGCTGGAGGCCGCGGAGGGAGAGAGCATCGCCGGCTACGAGATCCACCACGGGCGCACCCAGGCCGCGCCCGGGCTCCGGCCGTGGCTCGCCGACGGACCGCGCGACCTGGGGCACGCCGACGGCGCGCACTGGGGGTGCTACCTCCACGGCGCCTTCGGGAACGACCGCCTGCGCACGGCCTGGCTGCGTTCCCTCGGCCTCCGGCCCGATGCGGCCGGCTGGGGCGGCGCGCGCGACCGCGAGCTCGACCGTCTTGCCGACATCGTCGAACGCTGCCTCGATGTCGACGCCGTGTTCGACGACGTGCTGCGGCGATCGCCGGCCGTTCAGTCGCTGCCGGGCACGGCAACCACCGCGGGCAGGATCGCCAGCCGATAGGAGGGTCCGGCGGGCGCCTCCCTCCCGCCAAGAGGATCCGGACAGGTTTGCTCGTTCCCGGCGGCATGAGAAGGATCGGCGGTTCTCGCCGTCGCCGTCCTCGCCGGTTCTTCTGCTCTTCGTCGCCTGGAGGGCGCCCGGCGACACCTCACCGGATGCCTGCGAGCGCGGGTTCAAGGGCGACGACTACTGGCGGGTGATCGGGGTCGTGGAGGACGTCCACGTGCACGCGCAGACCCACCCGACAGGGGGCGAGGCCATCACCCCGGAGGGCTACTCGTCGTGGACGGGCACGACATCAACGTGTGGCCGCCGCGTACCGGCACCTTCGGCTACGGTCAGGAGGTGATGGGCGATAGCACCGGCGTACACTGCGGCGCCTCGGAGCCGCGCCGCGACGGCATGGCGATGCCCCAGCCCGCGCTGGTGTCCGCAAACCGGTGGCCGATCACCCGGCAAAGAGAGGGGGGGGGGGGGGCCCCCCCACCCGGGGGCGGGGGCCGGCCGGGTTGGGGGGGGGGGGGGGGGGGGGGGGGGGGGGGGGGCGCGGGCCCCGCCCCGGGGGGGGGGGGGGGGCCCCCCGGGCGGCCAGCGGCGACGACGGGTCCGCCGTGGACC
>JAPPGX010000164.1 GCA_028877265.1 Acidobacteriota bacterium | reverse complement strand
CGGGGCTCGTCATCGAGGCGATGGCCCAGCTCGGCGGCATCGCGGTGCTCTACGAACGGCGCAACGAGAACATCGTGGCGCTCTTCCGCTCGGTGGCCGACTTCACGATGGAAAGGACGGTGGGCTTCGGGGAGCGCATCGAACTCTTCGCCGAGGTCGGACGCATCCGCGGACCGTTCGCCGAGGTAACGACATCCGCGAGCACCGGCGGGAGGCCGGTCGCCTCGGCCACTCTCGCCTTCGCGCTGCCTCAGTGACGGATGTAGTACCGAACGGACAGCGCGATCCCGATCAGCAGGGGAATCACCGTTCCGGCCTTCGTCCAGGACAAGGTCTTCTCCGGCGGCCACTCGGGAAATGCCCACCAGAGCGTCAGGTTGAAAGCGAGCGACAGGGCGGCGGCGGGCGCCAGGCACCACCCCATGGCGCGATTGAACCGGTACCAGTCCTCCGGATCCGAAAGAGTGTCTTCCGTCCGGAAGCCGATGAACCGGTTGGGGGGGATCCTGCCCTGGATGAACAGCGTGGAGACCGCCAGGATCACCAGCGGAATGACGTAGCCGACCAGGAGGTTTTCCATGCCTGCCCCATACAGTACGCGCTGTCCTGACACACCGTAGAGTCGCCGGATGACGCACCCTTCGCCCACCGCCCGCCGCCTCGGTTTCGCGACCGCCGGGCTGGCCCTCGCGGTGAGCGCCGGTGCACAGGAGGATTGGCCCGGTTTCCGGGGCGCGAACCGGGACGGACGGGTCGCGGGATGGCCGGAAGCGATGGGCGACCCGCACCGGTGGCCGGAGTCGCTGGACCAGCAGTGGCGGATTCCGGTCGGGCTCGGTCACGCGAGCCCGGTGGTCCACGACGGGACAGTCGTCGTCTTCACCCGGGAAGGTGACGACGAGGTCCTCCGGGCGGTGCGGCCCACGGACGGGACCGAGGTCTGGCGCGCTTCCTACCCGGCGCCGTACACCATGAACCCGGCCGCCGTGGGTCACGGGCCCGGCCCGAAGGCGACCCCGGACATCGCCGCCGGCAGGATCTTCACCCTGGGGATCTCCGGGATCCTCTCCGCGTGGGACGCCGGGGACGGCTCGCTTCTCTGGCGGCGACCTCCGGACCCCCGCTTCGGCGGCGCCGAATCACCCCTCTTCGGCGCCGGCAGCTCCCCCGGCGCGTCGCCCGCCGGCGACGTGGTGCTCGTCCACCTCGGAGGGCCGGACAACGGGACGTTCGCCGTGCTGACCGCCGCGACCGGCGAAACGGTGTGGGAGCACTTTGGTGACGGACCCGCTTACGTCTCGCCGACGGTGATGGAGGTGGCCGGGGTCCCGGCGATCCCGACCATGACCGAGGAGCGCATCGTTCTCCTCGCTCCCACGGACGGCCGGATCCTCTGGGAGATGCCCTTCACCACGCCCTACGACCAGAACATCATCAACCCGGTCGTGCTGCCGGGAGGCGAGGTGGTGATCTTCGCCGGGCTCGGGAGCCCGACCTTCGCGGTCCGTTTCCGCGCCGCGCCCGACGGCGCGCTTTCCGGGGAAACGGTCTGGGAGGCCGGCGAGAGTCCCTTCTACATGAGCAATCCCGTCCTCGCCGGCGACCGCCTGATCGGGTTCTCCGAGCGCAACAGCGGTCAGTTCGTGGCCATGGACCCCCGGACGGGAGCGGACTTCTGGCGATCCTCGCCCCGGCAGGGAGAAAACGCCGCGCTCCTGGTGGCCGGAAACACCGTCCTCGCGCTCACCGATCAGGCCGAACTCTTCATCCTGGACCCGGCCGCCGCCACATTCGAACCGCTGCGCCGCTACGAGGTGGCTCCGAGCCCGACCTGGGCGCATCCGGTCCCGCTCGGCGACGGCGTCCTCGTCAAGGACGAGACCCACTTGACGCGCTGGGGTTTCCATTAGAGACCGCTGAAGCGCCGGCGGAGTTGCTCGACGCGGCGCCGGTTCGCGCCGAAGTCCGTGAAGAGCGAGACGTACGAGGCGCTGCGGACGTGGATCACCCCCTCCGCGGCACACAGCAGGAATTCGACGTCGTCCACGAAGCCGAGCCGGGTTCGGCACCTGGCGTGGAGATAGTCGTCCGCGGCGGCAACGATCACCGTTCGCGGAGCGCTCGCCACGAGTCGCTTCAACCGGGCGAACGCGGCGTCCGGGTCTCCCGATGCGTCAAATGGCTCGACGCGATGCCGGGGCCGCACGTCACCCTGGCTGGAGACGCAAGTCGGGAAGAAGGAGCAGGGCGAAAGCCGGCCTGACACGGAAACTGTGGCTGTTGCTACGCGGCCCGCAGACAGGTCTCCAGCGCGTCGGCGGCGCGGTGAACGTCCCCGGCCGTCGTCCAGCCCAGGTGGCCGAGCCGCAGGATCTTCCCCTGGAGCTGACCGAGTCCGCCCGCCAGTACGATTCCGTGACGCTGCTGGAGGGTATGCGTCAGCTCCGGCCAGGCGACTCCCGAGGGCAGCCAGGCGGCGGTGACCGTGTTGCTGGCGCTTTCCTCGTCCGCGACCAGGCGCAGTCCCATCGCCTGGAGCCGGCCGCGGGCTGCCGCTGCGGCTTCCGCGTGCCGGCGGAAGACCGCGTCCCGCCCCTCGCGGAGCATCAGGCCGAGTCCGGCCTCCATCGCGAACAGGACGGGGACCGCGGGGGTGAAGGGCATGAGGCCGCGCGCCAGCGCGTCGCGGTAGCGCGAGAAACTCCAGTAGTAGCGGGGGAGGCGGGCGCTCCGCTCCGCCGCCGCGGCGCGTTCCGAGGTCCAGACCATCGCCATCCCGGGCGGCAGGCCCCACGCCTTCTGGGAAGCCGTGAACACGGCGTCGCAGGAGTCGACCGCCAGCGGCATCCCGCCGAGGCTGGACACCGCGTCCACCAGAACGAGGGCGTCGCTCTCCTCGCGGACGACCCGGACCAGTTCGGGCAGCGGATGCAGGACGCCCGTCGAAGTCTCGGAGTGCGTCAGGAGCACCGCCCGGATCCCGGAGCGGGCACGGAGCGCCACGCGGAGCCGCTCGGGGGCGACCGCCTTGCCCCAGGGCGTGTCGAGGCTCGTCGTTTCGACCCCGAACGCCTCCGCCACCCCGAGGAAGCGGTCCGCGAACTGGCCTCCGCCGATCCCGAGCACCGGATCGCCCGGCGACAGCAGGTTGGCCAGCGTCGCCTCCATGGCGCCCGTTCCCGACGCGGTGAGCAGGACCGGCTGCCGTTCGGTTCCGAGGTAGTCGCAAAAACCCTCGGCGATCCGGCCGACCAGCCCGCGGGCCTCGGGTCCCCGGTAGGAAATCAGCGGCTGGGCCATCGCCGCCGCCACTTCGGGATGGAGGGGCGTGGGGCCGGGGGTGTGGAGACCGGGGGGGATGGGACCACCACCGGGGGATACGCCATCCGGACGCGTGGCGTTCTGCGTGCCGCCCGCCTGCGGCGGGCTGTGCCGGTCTGAAGACCGGCGCTCCCACCGGCGCTCCCTGGTCACATCGTCAGGATCGCGGCGAAACTGACGATGGAGCGGAAGAAGTGCCCCAGGCGCAGGTTCTCGTTCGGGCTGTGCTGGTTGTTGTCGTGGTTCACCGTGGGGACCATCAGCGCCGGAACGCCGAGCGCCTCCACGAAGGGCGCGATCGGAACCGTCCCGCCGCTCGTGCGCTTCCGGACCGGCTCCTCGCCCCAGATTTCGGTGAGGCTGCCGATGAGCCGCGCCGCGACCGGATGGTCGAGCGGCGTCCGGAAGGCGTTCGTCCCCGCGCTGCGGGCCAGTCGCAGGAGACGGGGATGCTCCCGCCGCTCGGCGTCGGTCGGGTCCCGATCCAGAAGGAACCAGCCCTCGGCCGCGATGAAGTCGCGGACCTTCGCGAACATCGCCTCCGCTGGGGTTTCCGCGACCAGGCGCACGTCGATCGCGGCGGTGGCCGTGGCCGGGACGATCGTGCGCGCGTCGCCCCCCACCCAGGCGCTCGACAGGCCGCGCACGTTCAGCGAGGGGAACTGGATGGCCTCCTGGAGCGAACCGCCCACCCGGTCGGCCTCCGCGAAGCCGAGCGAGTCCATCATCGCCGGCAGATCGTCGGGGACCGCCGCCAGCGCCCGGCGCTCCTCGGCGGTGAAGTCGATGCCGTCGTAGAACCCCGGAATCACGACCCGGCCGCCCTCGTCCTTCATCGAGGCGACGAGCTGCGCCAGCCGGACTGCCGGGTTCGGCGCCCAGTTCCCGTAGTGGCCGCTGTGCAGCGGAACGCGCGGCCCGTACACCACCAGTTCGAGGGTCAGGATCCCACGGGCGCCGAAGCTGACCGTGGGCCGGCCGCTCTGATGGAGCGGGCCGTCGAGGATGAGCATCACGTCGGCGGCGAACCGGCTCCCGTAGCGGGCAATCGCGGGGACGAGATTCGGTGATCCGGCCTCCTCCTCGCCGTCGAGGATCACCTTGAGGTGGCTGGTGACCGTGACGCCGGACGCGTCGAGCGCGTCAAGCGCGCCGAGCAGGGCGATGATCGGCGCGGTGTCGTCGGCGACGGAGCGGGCGTAGATGCGGTCGTCGGGACGAAACACCTCGCTGGCGTGCAGGTCGAGGAGGCCCGCCCCGTCCGCCAGACTGCCCTCGCGCAGGACCGGTTCGAAGGGGTCCTCCTGCTGCCAGCGCGACGGGTCCACCGGCTGGCCGTCGTAGTGGAAGTAGATGAGCAGGGTGCGGTCGGCGTCCGCGGCGGGCCGCTCGCCGAACACCAGTGGATTGCCGTCGGTCTCGAGAAGTTCGGCCGCGAAGCCGCGCCGCTCGAGCGAGGCCTTCAGGAACTCCGCCTTTCGGCGGATGTTCACGGCATCGGCCGCCACCGACGGAATGGAGACCGCCTCCACCAGCTCGCTCACGAGCGCCCGCTGCGCCCCGTCCACGTGCTGCTCGACCGTGGTGCGCAGGTCCTGCGCGGGCGCGGGAACGGCGAGCGTCAGACCGGCGGCGAGGAGAGCTGCCCGCCGGCCGGTCGAGTTCACTGGGGCCGGTCCTCGCTCCATACCCGGTCGTCCGCCTCTTCCTCGCCGAACTCGCGCAGGAGCGCCAGGTCCAGATCGAACTCGTAGATGCTGTCGGAGGTGGCGACCGCCAACGTGCGGCTGTCGTTGAGCGCCACTCCGACCAGGGGCGGAGCCGAGATCACGCGGCGGGCACCCGTCGGGGTGAACAGGAACAGGCCGGCGTCGCCGGCGAGCCCTTCCGCGACGAAGCAGCGGTCGCGGTCGTCGAAGGCGATCCCCTGGGGCCTGCCGAAACCGGAGTGCACCCGGCAGGGAGCTCCGTCGGGCCGGAACTCGACGATCTGGTCGCGGGACGAGAGCGTGGGGCCGGAGACGAAGAGGTAGCCGTACGAGTTGAACGCCAGGTGATAGGCCGAAACCGACGCCCGGAGGTGCGAGAACACGCTGACGTCGCTCTCCGCGTCGATCCGGTAGAGCGTTCCGTCGCGGTCGCCGATCACCATGTCTCCCGTCGGCGAGAACCCGATGCCCGTGGCGCAGCCGAGGTTCTCGGCGAGCACGTGGAACACCCCGTCGTCGCCCATCCGGTAGATGCACCCGTCCTCGCGCGAGGACACGTAGAGGGTGTCGTCCGGACCCCACGCGAGGCCGGTCGGGTTCACGATGCCGTCACCCATCGGCTCGGGGTCTCCCTCGTCGGTCAGCCGGTAGACCGGATGGGGGACCTTCTCGCCGCGCCGGCCGCTGACCGTCGAATAGAGATTGCCGCGGGGGTCGTACACGGGGTTCGCGACGATGTGGAGGTCCTCGGCGAAGAGGCGGCCGATGGTCACGGGGTGCGGCTCGGTCTCCCGGTCGTTCAGGCACACACGGACCTCGTCGCCGGCGCCGTCGGGCACCCGGACCCCCAGCCGGGTGGAGGAGACCCGGTACAGGTGCGCCTCCTCGTCCCCGAAGAACACCCGGAGCCGAGGAGCCTGGTCCACCGTGAAACCGCGGCCTCCAATGTCCAGCCGTCCCCCCGGAATGGCGTAGTGCGGCCAGACCCGATCGATGGCGAGCCGGGGACGCTTCGGCCGTTCGGCGCGTCGCACGGGAGGACGAGCGCGGGCGGACATCGGAACGCCGATCAGATTAGCAGCCCCGGAGCGCCGGCCTCCGGCCGGCATCGCGGCCGCCGGCCGCGAAACGCATGCCGCTACTTGCGCCGATCACGAAGGCCCAACCGGGGACGGTGCAACCCCGTCCAGACAGAGACACCGCGTTGCGCGATCCCCTTTTGGGCTGCACCATGCGGGAGCTGACAAGGCGCATTTCGCCTCGCTACGCTCGGCGATGCCGGCCGGAGGCCGGCGCTCCGAGGCGGCGCTCCGAGCCGGGATAGGATCGGGCGCTTTCCGCCCCGCCCAAGAGAAGATCGTGAGCCGCCACCCGAGTCCCACCGCCCGCTGCATCGCCGTGATCGGAGGTTCGAGCGCGCCCCCCGAGGTGCTCCGCGCGGCCGAAACGGTCGGGCGGGAGTTGGCGCTCGCGGGGGCCGACCTCGTGTGCGGCGGCCTGGGCGGGGTGATGGAGGCTGCCTGCCGCGGCGCTCGCGAGGCCGGCGGCTTCACCATCGGCCTTCTCCCGGGAGAGGACCGGCGGGAAGCGAACCCCTGGGTGGCGTGCGCCATCCCGACCGGTCTCGGTCACTTCCGCAACTTCCTGGTCGTCCGGGCGGCCGACGGCGTGATCGCGCTTCCCGGCGCCAGCGGCACGCTCTCCGAGGCCGCCATGGCGATCACCCTGGGAAAGCAGGTGGTGACCGTTCCGGGAAGCGCCAAACAGTGGAGCGTTCCGGGAGCGGTGCCCGCGGGTTCCGCCACCGAAGCGGTCCGCCTGGTGCTGGCGGACCGATAACAGTCCGGTGAGCGGCTTCGAAACGCTCCTCGCCGCCGTCCGCGCCCGCCGGGAGGCCAGCGTCCGCCGGATCGGCCGCCTCTTCGGGCCGGCGCGGCTCGCCGTGGCGGCGGCCTGGGCCCGGGAGTCGGACCGGCCGCTGGTGTTCCTGACGGCGCACGACCGGGACCTCCTGACCGGGGCCGCCGACCTCGAGGTGTTGCTGGCGGCGCTCGGCGAGACGCGCCCCGTGCTGCGCCTTCCGGGTCCGGCGGTGAACCCCTACGCGGGGGTCGCTCCGCACGCCGAGGTGCTGGCGCTGCGAGCCACCGCGCTCTCCGCCCTCGCCCGGACAGGAACCGGGAACCCGCCCCTCGTGATCGCCTCCGCGGCCGGCGCGCTCCGCCGCACCGCCGGGCCGGACCGTCTCCGGGACGCGGCGATCCACCTCCGGCAGGGGACCGATGCCTCCCCCGCCGCCATCGCGGCAGGGCTCACCGCGGCCGGCTATCGCTACGAAGATCCGGTGAGCGGGCCGGGGGACTTCGCCCGCCGCGGGGGCATCGTGGATGTCTTTCCGGTGGACCGGGAGCTCCCCGTCCGCATCGAGTTCGGCTTCGAGGGGATCGAGAGCATCCGCGAGTTCGAGGTGGATACCCAGCGCGCGGGCGACCACCTCGCCCGGCCGGAGGCGGTGTCCGTCCCGCCTGCGTGGGAGTGGATCGGCGCCGAGCTGGACGAAGGACCCCATCCCGCGTTCCGGCTTCCCGGGTCTGCCGGGTTCGACAGCGGGTTCGACGCCTACCTGGGGGCCGCCGGGGTGATCCTGGACGAACCCGACCGGTTCTGGGACGCCGCCGAAGCCGAAACCACGCGCGTGGTGGACGCCCGGCTCGCCGCCAGGGAGTTCCGGGCGCGCGCCGCCGCCCCGCCAGAACGGCTCCTGACCTCGATCGAGGCGCTCCGGCAGCGGCTGGAAGAACCCCCGCCGGCCGGAGCCGTCGAACTGTGGGAATTGGAGGCCGCGGGGCCGGCGGCCGCCGGGAGCCAGGACCTTCCCGCCCGGCCCACCGACTCCTTCCGGGACCGCACCGGTGAGTTCCTGCATTCGCTGCAGGCCGCCGGAGACCCGCGGCGCACCGTCCACGTCTTCGTTCCCGGGGCTCCCGCCGCCGAGCGGTTCGCGTCCCGCGCCCGGGAGGCGGGGGCCCGCGTCGGCGACGCCGGCGTTTCGCTTCCGGAGGAGACGCCGGGCGCCCTGCCGGCGGCGCCGCGGGTCTTCGTTCACGCCGGGCGGCTGAGCGCCGGGTTCGAGCTTCCGGAGCTGCACCTGCAGGTGATCAGCGGAGCGGCCATGGTGGCGGCGCCGCCGCGCACCCAGCGGCGCCGGGCCCGCTCCGGCAGCTTCCTCTCGGATTTCCGCGACCTGAAGCCCGGCGATCCAGTCGTACACACCGACCACGGGGTGGGCCGCTTCATCCGGATGACGCGCCTCGGCGACGAGGAGAACGCGCCCGAACTGGTCGAAATCCACTACGCGAAGGGCGGCAAGCTCTTCCTGCCGGTGGACCGGCTGGATCTTCTCGAGAAGTACTCGGCCGGCTCGGCGGCCGGAGCACCGCCGCTCGACCGGTTGGGGGGCACGAGCTGGGTGCGGCGGCGGAAGCGCGTCGCGAAGGCCATGCGCGACATCGCGGGCGAACTCATCCGGCTCTACGCGGCCCGCCGGAGGATCGCCGGCTACGCGTTCTCGCGCGATGTCCCGGGCCTGCAGGACTTCGAAGACGCCTTCGAATGGACCGAGACCGACGACCAGGCGCGGGCGATCCGCGACGTGTTCGAGGACATGGAGTCGGAGGTGCCGATGGACCGGCTGCTCGCGGGCGACGTCGGGTTCGGGAAGACGGAAGTGGCTCTCCGGGCAGCGTTCAAGGCGGCCATGGACGGGAAGCAGGTCGCCATCCTGGTTCCGACCACGGTGCTGGCGGCGCAGCACGCGCGGGTCTTCGAAAGGCGCTTCGCGGGGTTCCCGATCCGGGTGGCGCTGCTCTCCCGGTTCCGCACTCCCAAGAGGCAGAAGGAGATCGCCGCCGGGGTCCGGGACGGGACCGTGGACATCGTCATCGGCACCCACCGCCTGCTGTCGAAGGACGTGGCCTTCCGCGATCTGGGCCTCTTGATCGTGGACGAGGAACAGCGCTTCGGGGTGTCCGCCAAGGAGCGGCTGAAGGCGATGGCCCCGCGGGTGGACCACCTGGCGATGACCGCGACGCCGATTCCGCGGACGCTCAACATGTCGCTCTCCGGCATCCGCGACATGTCGGTGATCGAAACGGCGCCCCGGGACCGGATGGCCATCCAGACCCATGTCCTGCCCTTCGATCCGGACCGGATCGCGGAGGCCGTCCGGCACGAACTCGCGCGCGAGGGCCAGGTCTATTTCGTGCACAACCGGGTTCGCTCGCTGCCGGCGATGGCGAAGCTCCTCGACCGCCTGGTCCCGGAGGCACGGGTCCTGATCGCCCACGGGCAGATGCGCGAAGCGGCGCTGGAGCGCACCCTGATCCGTTTCCAGGAGCACGAAGCCGACATCCTGCTCACGACCACCATCATCGAGAACGGCATCGATCTGCCCCGGGTCAACACCCTGCTCGTGAACCGGGCGGACGCGTTCGGACTCGCCCAGCTCTACCAGATCCGGGGCCGGGTCGGGCGCTCCTCGCGGCGGGCGTACGCCTATCTGCTCGTGCCGCAGGGAGCGCCGCTCGCGGGCAGCGCGCAGCCGCGCCTCGCCGCCCTCAGGGAGTTCAGCGAACTGGGCGCCGGGTTCCGGATCGCGGCGCTGGACATGGAACTGCGGGGAGCCGGCAACCTGCTGGGCGCGGCCCAGCACGGCCACCTGGAAGCGGTAGGGTTCGACCTCTACTACCGGCTCCTCGAAGAAGCGGTCGCCGAGGCCCGCGGCGACCGCCCCCGATCCCGCTGCTCCATGAACCTCCGCTTCCAGTTCCGCATCCCCGGAGACTGGCTGGAGGACGTCCGGCGCCGGATGTGGCTCTACAAGCGCTGCTCGTCCGCCGCCGACCTCGACACCCTCGACCGGCTCCGCGACGAAGTGCGCGACCGGTTCGGGGCCCTGCCGCCGGAAGTGGAACTCCTCTTCCAGCACGTGCGCCTCCGAATCCGCGCCGAGGCGCTCGGCTACACGGCGGTGATCCGGGAGGGCGATTCGCTCCGTTTCGAATCGGACGCGAAGGACCGTTCCTTCCGCTCTCCCCTCGCCCCCGGAGCGGGGCCGGCGGAAGTGCTCGGGTCGCTCCAGATGGCCCTGTCGGCGCTCGAGGCCGTCGCTCTCAGCCGGCAACCCGAGGGTTCCGCGGACCGGAGAGCCGTCTCGTGAGCCGGTTCTCCGTTGCGCCGATCCTCCTGCTGGCGCTCGCCGGCGCGAGCTGCGGCAACTTCTCCGAGAACGAAGATCCGGTGGTCATCTCGGTGGGCGAGCGCGACGTCACCCAGGCCGTCCTCGACCGGTTCATCGCTTCCCGGACGGCACTCGGCGGAACGCTCGACGCTCCCCTGCTCAGCGCTCTCCTCGACGAGTTCGTCCGCGAGCAACTCCTGGTGATCGCCGCGGACGAAGAGGGGATCGAGATCTCCGAGGTCCAACTGCTCGAGGAGACCTCCGCCCTGCGGCGCGGGCCGGGGCCCGACGCGGTCCGGACCGAGGACTTTGCGGTCCCGCCGGAGAGCGCCGGCGGCGAGGCGCAAGACGCCGGCGGCGAGCCGGAGGGGGCGGACGAGGACTGGTTGCGCTCCCGCGTCAGGGATCGGCTGTTGGTGGACCGCCTCATGGACACGGTGGTGCTGGCCGGCCTCGAAGTCACGGACGAGACTCTGCAGCTGGAGTTCGAGCCGAACCGCGCCTTCTACGCGCGTCCCGAAACCGTCACGCTCTCGGAACGGCGGTTCGACGACCGGGAGAGTGCGGAAGCCGCCGCCGGGCTCCTCCGTGAGGGAAGCCGGCCAAGCGGCGATGGCGAGGCCCCGGATCCCTTCCTGCCGGTCGGCACGTTCCGGCGAGGCGAGCTGCCGGACGCCGTGGACGAGGCGGTCTTCGTCCTCGATTCCGGGGATACGACCGATGCGGTCGAGACCGCGGCGGGGTTCCGGATCTTTCGGGTGGACGAGAGGCTTCCCGCGGCCTCGCTCGAGTTCGAAGAGGTGCGGGACGTGGTCCGGCTCACCGTGCTCCGCCGGGAAGCCGACGCTCGCGTCCAGGCCCTCCTCGAGGATCTCCAGAGGCGCCATCCCGTCCGCGTCCACACCGCCAACCTGACGTTCCCCTACGTCGGCCCGCTCCCCAAGGTGGAGTGACTCACGCAGTCCGAGGTTCGGCGGGCAGCCGTGATGGCGCCGCCGGCCGGGAACGCCGGCTTCAGCCGGCACGCCGAGCGCAGCGAGGCGAAGGGTCGCACGTCAGGTGACCTGGGTGGCGCCGCCGGCTTGGAACGCCGATCTCCAGATCGGCATGCCGAGCGCAGCGAGGCGAAGCGACGTAGCTCACGTGACCTGGGTGGCGCGCCGGCTCGGGACACCGAACGCCGGGCGATTCCCGGCACCGCACTAGAATGCGAGGCCCGACGATGTTCCGCTCGTTCTCCCGTATTCCGCTGGCTGCCGCCCTGTGCCTGGCCGGCGTCGCCGCATCCGCGCAGGACGCGCCGTCCGGCGGCGCCGAAGTGGTGGATCGGGTCGTCGCCCTCGTCAACGGGGACATGATCACGCTCAGCGAGCTGGAGCGGCAGGTCGTCATTCAGGCGGAGCGTCTCGGCGTTCCCGACGATCCCGAGGTCCAGGCCACCTTCCGGCGACAGGTCCTCGAAGGAATGGTGGACAACACGCTGATCCTCCAGGTCGCGGACCAGCGCGGCCTCCGCGTTCCGGATCGGTACTTCGACGAATGGAAGGAAGCGACCATCAAGGAAATGAACCTCCCGGACGAAGCGGAGTTCATCCGGCAGGTGGAGCTCCAGGGTTCGAACATCGAAGAGCTGAAAAAGCAGTTCCTCGAGGGTGTCCTCATCCAGGAGATCCGCCGCCAGGACATCGAGGAACGGGTTCAGATCAGCGAGCCGGAGATCGAGCAGCGCTACCGCGAGAACGTGGACGAGTTCATCCGCCCGCCGCAGGTACGGCTGCGGGAGCTGGTCATCCACGTCACCGAGGCCGGCGAGGCGGAGGCGCGGGAGCGTCTCGGGGAAGCCCAGCGCCTGATCGCGTCGGGCACCGACTTCGGGGAGGTGGCGAAGGTGCGGTCGGAGTCCGGGTCGGCCGAGAGCGGCGGGGACCTCGGTCTCTTCCTGGTCCGCGAACTGGACGAATCCTTTCGGTCGGTGGTCGCCGAGCTCGAGACGGGATCGGTCTCCGAACCGCTGCGGATCGGCGAATCCCTCTACCTGCTCAAGGTGGACGAGCGCACCGAAGAATCCACCATCCCGCTGGACGACGTGCGGAACCAGATCGCCGAATCGCTCTACAGCGAGAAGATGGCGACCGAAATGGACAACTTCGTCCGCAACCTGCGCGAGAACGCCATCGTCGAGATCCGCCTGGACGACGGCGGTTCGGCGACCGAGCCGCCCTCCCGGTAGCCGCCCGGTGCGGCGCGGGCCGCAGGCCCGCTCGCGCGTGCCGGTCGGTTCTGCTACCGGTCCGGATGGCGGTTTCCGTTTCGCTCCGCGGCGCGGAGCGATGCCGGCCGGAGGCCGGCGCTCCGAGGGTCAGCCGCCGCGGGTGTGCATTTCGAGGTGGGGGTCCTTGCGGAGCTCCCCCGCGGCAACGAGCGGCGTGCGGCGGTCCAGCGCCGCCCGCTCCTCAGCGCCGCGGTCTTGCCGGCCTGACCAGGTGGACGTGATCAATGCCTCCATCTCGGCGGCGGTGGCTCCGGCCCGGAGCGGGGCCCTGAGGTCGAGCCCGTCGGGGGCATAGAGACACCGGAACCAGCGTCCGTCCGCGGTGACGCGGCTGCGGTCACAGGCGCGGCAGAAGGGTTCGGAAACCGAGGCGATGATCCCGAAGACCCGTCCGTCGGGAATCCGGTAGCGGCGGGCCGGCGCGGTGGGGTCCTCCACCGGAACCGCTTCGACGCCCCCGTAGCGCCGCGCCATGAGGGCGCGGATGGCATCCGCATCGAACACCAGGTCCGGACGCCAGCCGGTCGCGCCTCCGACGTCCATGTACTCGATGAAGCGGATCTCGCCGCCCTGATCCGAGGCGAACTCGAAGAGATCCACCAGCTCGTCGTCGTTGAACCCGCGGATCACCACGGTGTCGAGCTTCAGGGGCCGAAGCCCGGCCGCGTTCGCTGCGGTGATTCCCTCCCGGACCGCGTCCAGTCCGTCCCGTCGCGTGAGCGACCGGAACCGGTCGGGCCGGAGAGTGTCGAGGCTGACCGTGATCCGGTGCAGGCCAGCCTCCTTCAGCGCCGCTGCCTGACCGGCGAGCAGGATGCCGTTGGTGGTCAGGGCGATGTCCTCGATTCCCGGGATGACCGAGACCAGCCGGACCAGTTCGGGCAGGTGGCGGCGGATCAGCGGCTCCCCGCCGGTGATCCGGAGCTTCCGCACCCCGAGCGCCGCGAACCGTTCGACGACGAACGCCGTCTCGTCGAAACTCAGGAGGTCCTTCCGGGGGAGCCACACGTACTCCTCCTCCGGCATGCAGTACTGGCAGCGGAGGTTGCAGCGGTCGGTGACCGAGAGGCGCAGGCTGCCGAGCGGCCGGCCGA
>JAPPGX010000162.1:70009-88068 GCA_028877265.1 Acidobacteriota bacterium | reverse complement strand
CCGCGCACCTCGCCGCTCCGGCACGCCGTCAGCACCAGGAACTCGAACGCCAGCACCGTCGCGGGATACGCACCTGACCCGCGCACCTTCTCGATGGCCCCGGCGACCTCCGCATACGGGAGCGCGGGGAGATGGCGCACCTGCACCCCGTTCTTGGGCAGCGCCGCGCCGATGGCCTCCCCCGCCGGGTTGTCCTCCCGGTAGCCCTTCGCCACCGCCCAGCGCATCACCGCCGAGATCCGGTGCCGGACCCGACGCGCCGTCACCCGCTTCTCGTTCCAGATCGGCGTCAGCACCTCCATCACGTCCGACGTGGTGATCCGGTGCACGGGCCTCCCGCCGAGCTTGGGCATCGCATAGTCCCGGAGGGTGGCCCGCCACAGCTCCTCCTGCCGGCTGCCGTCCTTCCAGCCGGCCCGGTGGACCGCGATGACCTTCTCCAGTGCCTCCTCGAAGGTGGGGACGGTGCGTTTCCGACCGGTCACCAGTTCCCCGCGCCGTCGCGCCGCGAGGTTGAGGGCGCACTTCTCACGGGCCTCGGCGAGGCTGACGTGCGGCCAGGAGCCGAGTCCGAGGTTGCGCTGGCGCCCGTCCACGCTGATGCGCTGCGCCCAGGACTTGGCCAGGTGGCCTCGGCTCGTATGCTGGACGAGGAGGGAGAGGCCGCCGGAGCCGCGTCCGTCGCCGTAGCGTCCCGGGCGCTCAATGGTGGCGACGAAGCGGGCGGAGAGTCGGTACGGTCGTTCCAGCATGTGCGTTTGCTTTCCGAGGAGGGTTACGGGTTCCATGGACTACCAAGTGAATATCATAAAACTGGCGGGAACAAGCGGGCCTCCGTGGCTCCCATAGGGGCATTGTAGCACGATATACCATTGATACAGCGGCGTTTAGTGGCACACAATGGTTCTTCCCGGCACCCTACGGAAAGCCGTTATCGCGGCCCTGCGGGCCGCGTGCCGGTCTGAAGACCGGCGGTCCCCGGCGCTCCCCGTCCTACAGGTTGCGGGCGTGGGCGCGGGCCGGGAGCACGTCGCGGAGACGCAGGCCCTCGTCTTTCAGGTAGCTGAGCAGGCCCTTCTTGTCGATCGTGCGCAGGGCGCGGGCGCTGAGCCGCAGCCTCACGGACCGCTCCAGCTCGGGCACCCACACGGTCTTCCACTGCAGGTTGGGAAGCTGACGCCGCTTGGTCTTGTTGTGGGCGTGGCTGATGGCGTTCCCGGTGAGGGGACGCTTGCCGGTCAGCTTGCAGGTCCGGGCCATGAGAGGCGCGGATTCTAGCCGCAACGGCCGCGCGAGACCTACCGCGCCCCCAGATCCTCGACGGCGGCGCCGTTGAGGGCGTTCAGGAAGAGCTTGTAGGTGCCGCGCGGCTGGCCCCGGAACTGGGGACGGAAGCCGAAGAGCACCACCTCGCCGGCGCCCATCGGGACCCGCGCCATGGCGATCTTGCCGCCGATGGCGTCTTCCTCACCGAGCGCCCAACCGCTCATGAGGATGTCCTCCTCCGCGTAGCGGGCGATGACCTCGACGTTGGCGGGAGGCGGCTCCATGGTGGTCTCCCGGCCGCCCTCACGGGTCCGCGGCAGGCCCACGGTGTCGAAGGCGCGACTCCGGACGAACTGGGTCGCCACCTCGTCGCGCATGCCGAAGGCCAGCGGATGCGCGGTGTCCACGGTGGCCCGGATCAGCGAGCCCGGGATGAAGAAGGTCCGGTCGGCCAACCCGGCGGTGACGTTCCGCAGGGGGAGGCCGAACTGGGCGATGGCGAAGTCGCTCGCGCCGTCCAGCGTCACCAGCATGCCGCCCTCCTCAACGAAACGGCTCAGCGCCAGGGACCCTTCCAGTCCGATACCGCCGGTGAACTCGTCGGGCATGGTGCCGGGGGCGTGCCCCTGGAGAATCTCCCGGGTGGACTGGTGCGGCAGGACGATCACGTCCAGCCGGGACAGATCGCCGGTCCGTACGTCGTCGTCGGAGAGGTTGGTGAGGTCGTACTCGTAGTTCTCGAGCAGCCAGCGGGTCCATCCCTCGTCCATGCTCGCGACGTAGGACTTGTAGAGCCCGACCCGCACCGGCTCCAGCGGAAGCAACTCCACATCCGGCGCCCGGGAGAGTCCGCCGACGTCGAGCCCCAGCTCCGAGGCGATTCCTTCGACGGCCGCATCGGCCGGGCCCGACCTGCGGACGACGAGGGTCCCGGCGGGGTACTCCGTCCCGCCGTCCGCGAAGCTCTCCGCTGCCCAGGCCACTTCGGCCCCGGCGGCGAGCAGCCGGTTCTGGGCGATCACCGCGGCGTTCGGACGGTGCGAGATCGCATAGCCGAAGGAACCCCCGCCGGAGACCTCACCGGCCGGCGCCCGGACCGGAGCATCCACCGATGCGGAGGCGACCTCGGGCACCTCCGCGACCCGCGTCACCTGCACTCCCATCTGCATGGGCAGCGTCCAGCCCGCGAGATCGTAGGGAGGATCCGGCGGCCCGTCCGGGGTGCGCCGGCGGTCGGGATAGTCCTGGGCCTCCAGCAGGTCTTCGGCGTAGGCGCGAAACGCCTGGGCGCCCGGGATGATGTAGGACCCTTCCCCGTAGATCTCTCCATCGACTTCGAACGCCTCCCCGGCCCGCTCGATCACGATTCCGCCGTCGTAGAGCACGTTGACGAGCGCGACGGCCTCGCCCGGGTCCCACTGGTCGGCCGGAACGATCCAGCTCGCTCCGCTACCCTCGATCGCGTCGCGCCCCATCCGCCAGATGTCGAAGAGCCACTTCTCCCGGAGGTCGGCGGCAACGTCGAGGACGGCCATGGACGCGGTCAGCGTGTAGCGGATCGGATCGGAGAAGGGCGATTCCCCGCCCGGCCACGGATACGGATAGAAGACGTCGGTTCCGTTGGTCGGCGCCGCCTGTCCCCGGCGCGGGTTGCCGACGAACTCCGGGCGGTCCTCCGGGTCGTACATCCGCGGACTCGCCGAGGCGTGCGACGTCTCGGTCAGCAGGCCGATCATGTTGTGGAAGTAGGGGGCCGTCCGCATGCCCCCGTTCCACCACATCGAATAGATCATGTCGGACACGGCGCCCGGCATCTTCTTCATGGCGAAACGGTTCGCCATCGCCGAACCGATCAGGTTCACCGAGGTGGTGACCCCGGGATGGATCCTGGGATTCACCGGGTCGGCGAACGGGGGCAGGAAGATCCGCGCCCAGGCCGGACCGGTCTGGTGGTGGTTGTAGACGATCTGCGGGAACCACTCGTGGTAGAGCATCCGGCTCACGGCCGCCGTCTCGGGCATGTTGTTCATGAACCAGTCGCGGTTGTTGTCGTGCCCGACGTAGTGGTGGTAGAGCTCGGGCGGGCGCGTCGTCTCGAAGGGGGTCTGGAGGTTCCGGCGGTACCAGGACGCCACGATGTCGAGTCCGTCGGGGTTCATGCAGGGCATGAGGATCAGGATCACCTCGTCCCGGATCTTCCGCATCTCCTCGGAGTCCTCGGTGGCGACCCGGTGGGCGAGGAGCGGCGCCATCTGCGCCGGCGCCACCTCGGTGGCGTGGAGTCCCGCGTCGATCCAGACCACCGCCTTCCCCTCGCGGGAAATCCGGATTGCCTCGTCTTCCGGAATCTCGGCATGGGCGAGCGCGCGCGCGTTCTCCCGGTGGGTATCCAGCGCCGCGAGGTTCTCCGGCGAGGAGATGAAGAGGACGAGGAGCGGCTTGCCGAGGACCGTCTCGCCGATCTCGCGGATTTCCACCCGATCGCTCGCCGCCGCGAGCTGCTCGTAGTACGGGGTCAGCTCGCCCCAGAGCGCGAGTTGGTAATCGTCGCCCGGCTCGAAGCCGAGGACCTCGGACGGCGCCGGAACCTGCGCCTCCGCGAGGCTGCCAAACGCGAGGCTGACGCCCAGGAAGAGAGAAACGGTCAGTCGAAACATGGGAGGCCCCCGCAACAAGCCGGGAATGTTACGGGGGAGCGTCCCGGGTTCAGACGGACTCTTTGAGCGTCACCGCATCGAGGAAGGGCATCATCTTCCGGAGCTCGGCCCCGACCGTCTCGATCTGGTGGTTCTGTTCCGCGCGGCGGCGCGCCATGAAGTTGGGCCGGCCCGCCCGGTCCTCGTCGATCCAGCCCTGCGCGTAGGCCCCGCTCCGGACGTCCGCGAGGATCTTCTGCATCGCGGCCCGGGTCTCCTCGGTGACGATCTGCCGGCCGCCGTGGTAGTCGCCGTGCTCGGCCGTGTCGCTCACCGAGTAGCGCATGTAGTTGAGGCCGCCGCGGTACATCAGGTCCACGATGAGCTTCAGCTCGTGGAGGCATTCGAAATAGGCGATCTCCGGCTGGTAGCCCGCCTCGACGAGCGTCTCGAAGCCCGCCTTGATCAGTTCGCTCACGCCGCCGCAGAGAACGCTCTGCTCTCCGAAGAGATCGGTCTCCGTCTCCTCCGCGAACGTCGTTTCGATGACCCCCGCCCGGGTGAGCCCGACTCCCCGGGCGTAGGACAGCGCGAGCGCCAGCGCCTGCCCCGAGGCGTCCTGTTCGACGGCGACCAGCGCCGGTGTCCCGCCTCCCTCGATGAAGAGCTCCCGAACCCGGTGTCCCGGCGCCTTGGGGGCGATGAGCGAGACGTCCACCGCCGCCGGCGGACGGATGGTGCCGAAGCGGATGTTGAACCCGTGGGCGAACATCAGCGTCTTGCCGGACCCGAGGTGCGGTGCGATCTGCTCCTCGTAGATCGCGGCCTGCGTGGTGTCGGGCGTCAGGATGGTGATCACGTCCGCCCAGGCGGCGGCCTCGGGGCCGGAGACCACGGAGAGACCCTCGGCTTCGGCGCGGCCGCGGGAGCGGCTGCCGGCATGGAGCGCGATCCGCACCTCGACCCCGCTGTCGCGGAGGTTCAGCGCGTGCGCGTGCCCCTGCGAGCCGTAGCCGAAGACGGCGACCTTCCGGCTCCGGATCAGATCGAGGTCCGCAGAGTCGTCGTAGTAGATGTTGGCCATGGAAGGAATCCTCCGTTGGTGGCGAAGACGTTCGTTCGCCGGTGAAAAGTGCGCCGCGCGCCGCGCGTTTCAGCCTTTCGGTTCGCGATCAGACAGAGTGGGAGCCACCGCTCTCGTCCGAAGAGGCCCGGCGGCGCTTCGGAGGCTTGCGGGCGTCGGGATCGGTCATCACGCTCGCGGCCCCGCGCGCCATGCCGACCAGCCCGGTCCGGACCTGTTCCACGATCCCGTAGGGACGCAGCACCTCGGCGAGCCCGTCGATCTTCTGCGGGGACGCGGTCGCCTCGAGCACCACCGACTCCGGCGCGATGTCCACGAGGCGGGCCCCGGTGGCGCCGGCGAGCTGGATCACCTGGGTGCGCTCTTCGCCCGTCGCCTGGATCTTGAACATCGCGAGCTCGTGATGGATCGCGGGCTCGTTCGTGATGTCGTCGGCGCGGAGCACGTTCACGAGGCGCGAGAGCTGGACCAGCATCCGGCGCGCGGTCGTCGCGTCCGTCCGCACCACGATCGTCATCCGGGAGACCCCCGGGGCGCGCGCGGGCCCGACGCTCAACGATTCGATGTTGAAGCCGCGGCGGCGGAAGAGCGAGGTGACCCGGTTCAGGACCCCGGGAAGGTCCTCCACCCACACCACGAAGATGTGCGGCCGGATCCGGCCGTCCGGGCCCGGCGTCACGACCTCACCACTCCACTGTACGGCCGGCGGCGACCGGCTCCTCCTCGGACTCCGGGTCGCCGTCGGCTTCCTGCCCGGGCCGCCGGATCATGTCCTGCAGGCGGGCGCCGGTCGGGACCATGGGGTACACGGTGTCCTCCTTCTCGACCTGGAAGTCGAGCACCACCGTGCGCTCGTCGGCGCGGGCGCGCTCGACCGCGCCCTCGACCTCCTGCCGGGTCTTCACCACCTCGCCGCCGAGCCCGAACGACCGGGCGAGCGCCGCGAAGTCCGGGCTCAGGATGGGCGTCCCGGCGTAGCGGCGGTCGTAGAAGAACTCCTGCCACTGCCGCACCATGCCCAGGTAGCCGTTGTTGATGATCGCGACGTTCAGCTTGAGCCGTTCCTGCGCGATGGTCGCGAGCTCGCACATGGTCATCTGGAACCCGCCGTCTCCGGCGATCACCCACACCTCGTCGTCCGGGCGCGCCACCTTGGCCCCCACGGCAGCCGGAAGCGCGAACCCCATCGTCCCCAGCCCCCCGGAGGTGATCAGCGAGCGGGGTTCGTTGTGCCGGTAGTACTGCGCCTCCCACATCTGGTGCTGGCCGACGTCGGTGGTCACGATCGCCCTCCCGCCGGTCATCCGCCAGATGTCGTGGATGACGTGCGCCGCGTAGAGCTTGCCCATGTCGGGCAGGTTCTGGATGTCGCGGACCGCGGTGTCTCCCTTGAAACCGCGGATGCTCCCGAGCCACTCCGAGCGGTCCCGGGCCTCGATCACCGGGAGCAGGTGGGCCAGCACGGCGGAGAGGTCCCCGGCGAGGGCCACGTCCACCCGGACGTTCTTGTTGAACTCGGCCGGATCGATGTCGATGTGGATCTTGGCCGCGTTCGGGGCATAGGTCTTCAGGCTTCCGGTCACCCGGTCGTCGAACCGCATCCCGAGCGCCAGCAGCAGGTCGGCTTCCTGGATCGCCTGGTTGACCCACGACTCCCCGTGCATGCCCATCATCCCCATGTTGAGCGAGTGGTTCGCGGGGATCGCGCCGATGCCCAGCAGGGTCATGGCGATGGGGATGCGGGCGCGCTCGGCGAGTTCCCGCACCTGCCCCATCGCTCCCGAGATCAGGATCCCGTGACCGGCGAGGATGACCGGCCGCTCCGCCCGGTTGATGAGTTCCGCCGCACTCTGCAACTCCGACTCCGGCGGCCTGGGTTCGGGCCGGTAACCGGGGAGGTCCACCTTTCCCAGTCGCGGGCGGCGCTGGGTGAACGCCTGCTGCGCGTCCTTGGTGATGTCCACGAGTACCGGTCCGGGACGGCCCGAACGGGCGACGTAGAAGGCCTCGTGGAGCGCCGGCGCGATCTCGTCCACCTCCGTCACCAGGTAGTTGTGCTTGGTGATCGGCAGGGTGACCCCGGTGACGTCGGTCTCCTGGAAGGCGTCGGTCCCGATCAGGGCGCTGCCGACCTGGCCCGTGACGCAGACGATGGGCGACGAGTCGAGCATCGCGGTGGCGATCCCGGTCACCATGTTCGTGGCGCCGGGGCCGGAGGTCGCGACCGCCACCCCCACCTCGCCGCTCGCGCGGGAGTAGCCGTCCGCCATGTGGGTGGCGCCCTGCTCGTGGCGCACCAGGATGTGGCGGATGGGGTAGTCGAGCATGGCGTCGTACGCCGGGAGGATGGCGCCCCCCGGATACCCGAACACGGTGTGCACCCCTTCCCCGAGAAGGGTCTCCCAGATGAGTTGCGCTCCGGTTCGCCGCCAGCGTTTCGTCATCGTGCTCTCTCCGGGCCGTCACCCGGCATCATGCCCGGGCGGCGGCGCCAGCGCGGATCAGGAACCGCCAGGCCCCGCGTCATTGGCGAGAGCCTCGCGGATCCCTGCCGAGATCCGTTCTCCTTCGGCGGCGCCGAGCGACCCCGGGCGCCAGTCGGTGTGAAGCCCCTGCCCCGGCTCGCGTCGGCGGCCGTAGGCGGGGATGACATGGAAGTGTACGTGCGGAATCGCCTGGCCGGCCGGCTGACCGTTGTTGAGCAGGATGTTGTAGTGCGGCGTACCCGTCGCTTTCGCAACCGCCCGGCAGAGGCGGGGCAGCACTCTCCCGACGGCCGCGGCGGCATCGTCCGAGAGTTCGCCGACCGTCTCCCGGCTCTCCTTGGGGACCACCAGGAGGTGTCCGGCGCTCTGGGGGCCGATGTCCAGGAACGCAAACACCGAGTCGTCCTCATAGACGCGGTGGCTCGGGAGTTCGCCCCGGATGATCCGGTCGAAGAGGGTGCCCTCGGACATCGAGGCGAACACTAGCAGCCCGAACGGGCCGTGGAAACGGCGGAGCGGGCCGCAGGGACGCGCGTCACCGGCGTCAAAAGAACCGCCGGATCACCCGTTCCCGCCGGTACACTGCCGGCCGTGAAGCGCTGGGTATTCCATCGGTTTGGGAGCGAAAATCTCCGCTTCGAGGACTGCTCCCCATCCCGTCCCGGGCCCGGCGAGGTCCTCGTGGGACTCGGCGCGGCGTCGCTCAACTACCGCGACCTGCTGATTCTGAAGGGCCTCTACAACCCGCGCCTCCCCCTGCCCCAGGTTCCGGTGAGTGACGGAGCGGGCGTCGTCCTGGAGGCCGGCGAAGGAGTCGCGGAGCTTTCTCCGGGAGACCGGGTGATCACGCATCCCGTGGTCGGCTGGGAGGACGGCCGTTTCCGGCGCGAGTACTCGCGGGCCACGCTGGGCGGCCCCGGCCCGGGCATGGGTCAGGAAGCGGTCGTCGTTCCCGAGGCCGCGCTCTGCCGCGCCCCTTCCGGCTGGAGCCACGAAGAAGCCGCCGCGCTTCCGATCGCCGCCGTCACCGCCTGGAGCGCGCTCGTCACCGAGGGCCCGGTGCGGCCCGGCCAGACGGTGCTCACCCTCGGGACCGGCGGCGTCTCCATCTTCGCGCTCCAGATCGCCAAGGCGCTCGGCGCCCGGGTGATCATCACCTCCTCCTCGCACGAGAAGCTGGAGCGGGCGCGGGCGCTCGGCGCCGACGTCGGGATCCACCGGATCGAGACGCCCGCGTGGGACAAGGCCGTACGCGAGGCCACCGGGGGCGAGGGCGCGGATCTCGTCGTCGAGAACGGCGGCGCCGGCACCCTCAATCAGTCCATTCGGGCCACCGCCGCCGGCGGCACCGTAGCGATGCTCGGCGCTCTCACCGGACTCGAGGCCCCGGTCCAGTTCGCGCCCGTCGTGATGCGCCGGATCCGGATCGCGGGCATCATGACCGACTGCCGGCGGGCGCTCCGGGACGTGGTGGACTTCCTCGAAGAGCAGGACCTCCGGCCCGTTCTCGACCGCCGCTATCCCCTCGCCGAACTCCCCGCGGCGCTCGACCGCATGGAACGGGGAGCCCATTTCGGCAAAATCATCATCCGGATCGCCTGATCACCCCCACAATTGCCCGTTCCAGCCCCGATGCTCCCGAATCCCACCTTCCTCGTGCCCGGCGGCGCGGGCTTCATCGGCAGCCACTTCGTGGACCTCCTGCTCGCGCGCTATCCGGACTGCCGGGTGATTACCGTGGACAAGCTGACCTACGCGGGATCCCTGGACAACCTGGGCCTGGCGCTCGCGGATCCGCGGCACGAGTTCATCCATGGCGACATCTGCGATCAGGCCACCGTCCGGCCGCTCGCGGCCCGGGCCGACTACGTCATCAACTTCGCCGCGGAGACCCATGTGGACCGCGCCATCCTCGACGGCGAGGTCTTCACCCGCACCGACACGCTGGGGACCGCGGTCCTGCTCGAGGCTTTCCGCCAGTCCGCCCGGGGACGGCTCTTCCTCCAGGTGTCCACGGACGAGGTGTACGGGGAAATCCTGGAGGGCGACGCGGACGAAGCGGCGCCGCTGGCGCCCCGAAACCCGTACGCCGCGAGCAAGGCCGGCGCGGACCTCCTCGCCCTCGCCTATCGCACCACCCACGGGCTGCCGGTCGTCATCAGCCGCGGAGCCAACACCTACGGCCCCCGCCAGCACCCCGAGAAGATGGTCCCGACCTTCTTCGCCAGGGCGCTGGCCGGTGAGGAACTGCCGGTGTACGGCGACGGCGCCCAGGTCCGGGACTGGTTCTTCGTCTCCGACCATTGCGCCGCTCTGGACCTCCTCCTGCGCTCGGGTACGCCGGGGACGGTCTACAACGTCGGCGGCGGAGATCGGCGAACCAATCTCGAGATGGCGGGGAGCATTCTGGAGCTCGCCGAGCGAGTCGGGGGGCGGCGGGGGCGCATCGCCCACGTCGCGGACCGCCCCGGACACGACCGGCGCTACAGCCTGGACACGGGCCGCATCCGGCGGCTCGGCTGGACCCCCGAGACCCCACTCGAGGAAGGGCTCGCGCTGACCTGCAACTGGATCGTCGAGCAGCAGGCCCAGGTCACCGCCGCCACGCCCGTCCCCGCCTGACGGTTTGGAACGCCGGCTTCAGCCGGCACAGCCCGCCGCAGGCGGGCGGCGGGATGACCCCCACCCGCCCGCATGGCCGCACACCGGGACCGCCGGTCTTCAGACCGGCACCGCGGCCCGCAGGGCCGCGCGAGGTTCAGCGCTGCCCCGCAGGATGGCGCCCACGGCTTGGAACACCCACCGCGCGAACCGACGGGAGGACACGCCGGCTCGGAGCGCCAGCCTCTGGCTGGCATGGCCCGCGCAGCGGGCGAAACCGCCCATCGCTGCTCTGACGAATGACGCGCCAGCTGGGAATCCGAGACCCCTGATATCGACCGGACCCCCGCCGTTATCGACCGGACCCCCCGCCAGCCGACCCCCGTTATCGACCGGAGCTCTCCCGCTATCGACCTAAGCCCCACCAGCCGAACCCCGTTATCGACCGGAGCTGTGTCGTTATCGACCTAAGCCCCGCCAGCCGAACTCCGTTATCGACCGGAGCTGCGCCGTTATCGACCTAAGCCCCGCCAGCCGAACCCCGTTATCGACCGGAGCTGGGCCGCTATCGACCTAAGCTCCGCCAGCCGACCCCCGTTATCGACCGGAGCTGTGTCGTTATCGACCTAAGCTCCGCCAGCCGACCCCCGTTATCGACCGGAGCTCTCCGGTTATCGACCTAAGCCTCGCCAGCCGACCCTCGATATCGACCGGAGCTCCGGTTGCGCCCTGGACAGCGCAGCCGAACACGCCGTTCTCTATGATCGGCCGATGGACCGGGACGCCCATATGAGGCAAGCGCTACTCCCGGGCCGCCGCCGGTTCCTGAGGCGGCTATTGGCTGGCGGACCGGCCGCGATGCTGGCAGCCTGCGGCGACTCCGAAGCCCCCACCGCGCCACCGCCCCCGGCCGCACCGGCGCCGCTTCCCCCTCCCGCGCCGGAGCCCCCGGAGGTCGCGCCCTTCTTCAAGGACACGGCGCCGTTCATCGAGCACGGGAACAGTCTCGAAGCACGCCTCGAAGACATGCCGGGGGTCATCACCCCAAACGAACTCTTCTTCGTCCGGAACAACGGCGGCAGCCTGGGGATTCGGGCTAGCGACTGGAAACTGGTCATCGAGGGCGACGCGGTGGAGAACCCGGTCGAGCTCTCCTACGACGAGATCCGCGCCCTGCCGCCGCAGGACCTGACCGCCTATCTCGAATGCGCCGGCAATCAGCGGGCGATGTTCGACCGGGTCCAGGGGCGGCCCGCCGAAGGAACCCAGTGGGGTACCGGCGGCATCGGGAACGGGGTCTGGCGCGGCGCCCGCCTCGCCGACGTGTTGGAACTGGCGGGGATCACCGGGACCGCGGCGTCCGTCCTCCTGATCGGGCTCGACGCGGAGGCGCCGGAGGGCGGTTTCCGGCGGGCGCTGCCGGCGGAGAAGGCCCTTGCCGACGTGCTCCTCGCCTACGAGCTCAACGGCGAGCCGCTGCCGCGGGACCACGGGTTTCCGTTACGGGCCCTGGTCCCCGGTTGGGTCGGGAGTTCCAGCATCAAGTGGCTCGGCCGGATCGAGGTCTCGAGCGAGCCCCACTGGACCCGGAACAACACGAGTTCCTACGTCCTGATCGGAGACAACTATCCGCCGGAGGGCCGGGCAATGGGCCAGGTCGCCACGGTCCAGACGATCAAGAGCGCCCTCGCCCTGCCCTGGCCGGCGGCACTCGGCCCCGGGCCTCACACTCTCCACGGCTTCGCCCAATCCCCCGCGGGCAGAATCGATCGGGTCGAATGGAGCGACGACGGCGGCGCCACCTGGAACGACGCGCGCCTTACCGGCGTCCAGACCGAGCTGAGCTGGCGCCGCTTCGAGTTCGACTGGGCGCCCGTGCCCGGCAGCTACACCGTCATGACCAGGGCCACCGACCACACCGGCGCAACCCAGCCGGAGTCGGTTCCCTTCAACCGCAAGGGCTACCTCTTCAACCAGCCGCTGCCCCAACCGATCCGGGTCGGGTAGGCGTCCGGAGCCCCGGACGGCGCTCCGCGCTACTCCCGGCGGTGGTCCTCGAACCAGCGGAGGATGTGCGCGACCTTGGCGATCAGGTGGCTCGGCCGGGCGGCGATGCTGTGCGAAGCCCCGGGGATGCGGACCAGCGCCGAGTCGACCCCGCGCAACTGGAGTGCCTGGAAGAACTGCTCCGACTCCGACATCGGGGTGCGGTAGTCCTCCTCGCCGGTGAGCAGCATGGTCGGCGTGGTCACGTTCCCCACGTGGTGGAGCGGCGAGCGCTCCAGGTAGTGCTCGGGGTGGTCCCAGGGGAACCCGGGGAACCAGTAGCGGTAGAAGAACCCGTAGGCGTCCGCGGTCAGCACGAAGCTGTACCAGTTGATGACCGGCTTGGCGGCCACCGCCGCGGCGAAACGGTCGGTGTGGCCCACGATCCAGCTGGTCAGCACCCCGCCGCCGCTGCCGCCGGTGACGAAGAGGTTGTTTTCGTCCACGTAGCCCTCGGCGATCACCGCGTCCACCGCGCTCATCAGGTCGTCGAAGTCCTGGCTCGGATAGGCGTGGTGGATCAGATTCCCGAACTCCTCCCCGTAGGAGGTGCTGCCGCGCGGGTTCACGTAGAGCACGACGTATCCCGCCGCGGCGAAGAGCTGGCACTCGGCGGTGAACCGGGACCCGTAGTTGGTGAACGGTCCGCCGTGGATCTCGAGGATCAGCGGGTACTTCCGGGAGGGGTCGAACCCGGGCGGCGTCACCACCCAGGCCTGGATCGGGCGTTCGTCGAACGAGGACTCGAGCCAGATCTCCTTCGTCTCGCCGATCTCGCGGTGTCCGAGCAGGTCCTCGTTGAGCGCGGTGATCTGTCCGCCTTCGGGTCCGACGGAAACATCGGCGGGACGGGCGGTGGTTCCCGAGGTGAACGCGAACGACCCGTCCTTCGCCACCGAAAAGGACCCGCCCGCGTAGGGACGGCCGAGCGAGGTGCCGCCCAGGCCTGAAGACCGCACCTCGACATCGCCGTCGAGCGGCACGAACGCCACCTTGGTGTCGCCCTCGTCGTCATACTGGAAGAAGAGTCCGTCGCTCTCCGCGTTCCACTGCGGGAGGGCGGCGTCCCGATCGAGCGAACCGGTGACCACCGCCGGGGACGAGCCGTCGCGGTTCATGACGTGGAGCTTGGTGACCTGGTATCCCTGGTAGCGGTCGTCGTAGCCCAGATAGGCGATGCGCTCGCCGTCGGGCGAAACCGTCGGGCTCTCGTCCGGCCCGAGCCGCGAGGTCAGGGTGCGGATCTCTCCATCCGCGACCGCCACCTGGTGGATCTCGCTGTCCGCCGGTTCCTTAAGGGCGTCCTCGCGCCGGTTCGCCGAGAACACGATGTGGGCCCCGTCGGGAGTCCAGGAGAGCCGGCTCCGGTGATGGAAGGGGCCGGTGGTGAGCTGCCGCGGCGAGCCGCCGTCGGCCGGCACCACGAAGATCTGGCTGTAGCCGTCCTCCAGATAACCGACGCCGTCGGCGCGGTAGATCATCTTGCGGATGACCTTCGCGGCCGGGGCCCAGTCCGCATTCGCCGGCTTGTTCGGGAGCTGCACGTAGGGGGCGGAAGGCTCGGGCACGAGCATGGAGAACGCCAGGAAGCGACCGTCGGGCGACCAACTGAGGTTTGCCGGGGGACGGGGGAGCTGGGTGAGCCGCGCCGTCTGCCCGCTGTCCATCCAGCGGACGTGGATCTGCGCCGAACGGTCGTCGGGCAACGTCCCGGAAGACACGTAGGCGATCCGGTTGCCGTCCGGGGACCACCGCGGGGACCGCTCGTCGCCTCCGCTGTCTCCCGAGGTCAGGGCCCGATGGTCGGAACCGTCCGCGCCCACGATCCACAGCCGGGACCGCTGGCGGTCCACCAGGATGTCCATGGAATTGCGGACGTACACCACCCGCGAGCCGTCCGGAGAGATATGGGGATCGGTGGCGAGTTCGAGGCCGAACACGTCCTCGAGCTGGAGGATGGGGAGGGCGTCCTCCTGCCCGGGCGGTGACGCGGCCGCGGGCGCGGCGGCCGCCGACGCGGCGATGAGGACGGCAGCCCACCGCAGATTAAGGAGGAAACGGCGCGGGAGTGGGAGGATCATTCGGCAAACCCTACCCAAACGGGCCGGTGCCGATGGACGCGGACCAGCGACGTCCGGAAGGCGGGGTGGCGGGGCCGGTCATGACACGGATCGCTCGACGCACTCGCGGGGTGTCAGGAACGCCCGCCGACTGTCCCGGTATCCTGCTGGCAGGACACGTATCGATGGACGACGCCGCGGGAGGTTCCCCCGTCGAACGGGCGCACGAGTTGGTGAACCGTGCCTGGACCCTGCGCTCCTCGACGATGGCATCGCCGCCGGCGACCCGGGCCGAGGTCGAGAAAGCGGCAGCGCAGGTTCAGCGGTGTCTGGCCGAGGCCGTGGCCCTCTTCCGCGCGGCCGGCGCGATCACCGAGTTGGTGGCGGCGCTGGGCAAGCTCGGTCATGCCGAGGAAGACGCCGGGCGCGGCGACGCCGCTCTGGCCTGCCGCGAGGAGGCGGTGGCGGTCGCGCGCCGCGCGGGTCACCCAATGCCGCTCGCCCACGCGGTCCGCCATCTTGGCGACCTGCACCGGAGGGCGGGACGGTTGGCACGGGCGGAAGCCTGCTATGCGGAGGCCGTGGCCCTTTACCGCGGGCAGGACGACCCGCCGGCGCTTGACTACGCGAACGCTCTGCGACCGATGGCGATCCTCAAGGAGTCAACGGGTCGGGCCGGCGAGGCCAGAATCCTGTGGCGGCGCGCCCGAGACCTCTACGGCACGATTCCGGTCAGGGAGGGGGTGGCCGAATGTACGGAACATCTCGCCCGCCTCGGCTAGCGGAACCTGCGCCGTTGCGCCGCGCCGTTCAGGCACGACGCGGGCCGCCCCGCTGCCGCGGCGTGGCGCCACGGGTCCGGGTTTCGTGCTCCCGCGCGATGCCGGCCGAAGGCCGGCCGTCCAAACCCGCGCGCTGTGCAGGCAGTCGAGTGACGCGCGGTCTCGTCGCGCTCCGCGCGACGGTGCCGGTCTGAAGACCGGCGCACCCGCCCTACTCTCCCACCAGGGCGTTGAAGAGCAGCTTGAACGTGCCGTGGGTCTGGGCGCGGTGCTGGGTCCGGAAGCCGATCATCACGATCGTTCCCTCTCCGTGGTCCACGGACACCATCGCGGCCTTGTCCGCGATCGCCTCCTCGCCGAGCAGCCAGCCGCTCTGCAGGATGTCCCGGCCCGGGTAGGTCAGCACCCGCCGCACGTCGTCACTGCGCGCCCCGGCAACGGTCTCGTACACCTGCCCGCCGGCCAGATAGGCGATGAGCGCGTCCTCGGGCATCCCGTAGGCGTACGGGTTCGAGGTGTCCACTCTCACCTTGAGCGTCGAGCCCGGCGCCCAGAACTCGTTGCCCCACATGCCGGCCACCGCGTCGCGCACCGGAACGTCGAACTCGTCGAGCACGAGCTGGCCCGCCTGGGCGAAGGTCACGAGCGTGCCCCCGTTCTCGACGAATGCGCCCAAGGCCTTGACGCCCTCCTCTCCGAAGCCGCTCTGGTAGTCGGGGGGCGTCTGGCCGGGGTCCTCCCGCCCGAGCATCCCCTCCTTCGAGTCGGCGGGAAGGATGATCACGTCCCAGCGTTCGTGCAGGTCGCCGGCCAGGATCTCCGGATCGAAGAGGCTCGTGTACTCGAACCCGAACTTCTCGAGGAGCAACCGGGTCCAGCCCTCGTCCATGTTGCCGCCGTAGTAGCGCTGGTACATCCCGATACGCTGCTGCGAGAGCGGCTCGGCGGCGGCGCCCGCGTCCAGAGCCGCGAAGTCCACTCCGGTCGCTTCGGCGACCTCGCCGAGCGTCGCGGCGGACGTTCCCGGCGCGACGATGAAATCCCCGGGCCGCGCCCCGCCGCCGTCTCCGGTCGCGCGGCTGACGGAGGCGCCCGCCGCGAAGAGCATGTTGACGGCCCGGAACGCGTCGTTCAGCGCGCCGTCCACCCGGTAGCCGTTCGGCGCCGACGCCGCCACCGCTCCCGCCGGCAGCGTCCGCTCGGTGACCACCTCGAGGTCCGCTTCCACCGGCGTCCGCGCCTCGTCCACGCGCACGCCCATGAACTCGGCGATGACGTCACCGGACATGTCATAGGGACGGATGGGGTCCCCGTCCCGATTGCGGGTGTAGCTGTTGTCCGGGTAGAAGGTCCGTCCCAGGAGCCAGCGGATCACGCCCTGCTTCGGCTGGGCCATGGAGACCACCCAGCTTCCCGGCCCGTACACCCGGCCCTCGTGCGTGAAACCCGTGGGCGAATGCTCCACGGTGATCCCCTGGAGGAGCAGCTTGTCGATCATCTTGCCCATGGTCAGCGGGTCGTGCTGGCTTGCCGGCACGATGTAGGCCTTCACCTCGCCCTCGGCGCCGCGCTGGGTCTGGCGGCTCGCCTTGAGCCAGGCGTTCCGCAGCACGATCTCGCGGTTCCGGGCCGCGATCTCGAGCGGCGTGAAGGTGGCCGCGATCTGCCGCTCGACGATGTCGCGGACGTGCCACCAGCCTCCCGGCCAGGGGTTCGGGAAGGTGGTCTGCGCCTCGTATTCGGGTAGCTGCCGGGAGCCGCGGAGCTGGTCCGGATGCACGTAGAGCGGGGTGGCGAAGCGGGCGCTGGCGGACTCGGTGAGCATGCCGGCGATGTTGTGGAAGGGGGTGATCCAGTGGAACCCGAAGTGCCCCCAGCCCGAATAGATGGCGGAGTTCACCGTTCCCTCGAAACCCTCTTCCTCCATGCGGTAGGCCATGTGGGCGCCGTACCAGGACATCTCCCGCCAGACGAGCGGGTCCGCTCCCGGGCGGATGGGCTCGGCGTAGGGCGGCAGATAGATGCGGGCGGTGTAGGCCCCCATCTGATGGTGGTCGATGAACCCCTGGGGGATCCAGTCGCGGAACAGCAGCGTGGCTACGTATTGCGACTCGACCGTGTTCTGCATGAAGGCGTCGCGGTTGTTGTCGTGCCCGATGTAGTGGTGGTAGAGCCCCGGCTGCTGCGCCGCTTCGTATTCCGTACCCACCCAGCGGTCGTACCACTCGTTCACCAGGTCCACGCCGTCCGGATTCATCGAGGGCACCAGGATCGAGATGGTGTTGTCGAGGATCTCGTGGATCCCGGGATCGTCACGGGTGGCGAAGCCCCAGACGATCTCCGCCGCCGACTGGCTCGCCGCCACCTCGTTCGAGTGGAGCGCGTAACCCTGTAGGAAGACCACCTTGCCCTCGGCGATGGCGGCGTCGATCTCGGCCTGGGAATGCCCGCGCGGATCCTGCAGGACCGCGTTCATCCGCTGGTAGTCGTCGAGCCGCGCGAGGTTCTCCGGGGAGGAGACGTACAGCACGAGGAAGGGGCGGCCGAGCGTCGAAGTGCCCACGTTCTCGACCTGGACCCGATCGCTTTCCGCGCCGATGAGCTCGTAGTACTCGACGAGCTGGTTCCACTTGGCGAGCTTGCGGTCGGCGCCCATTTCGTGCCCGAAGAACTCCTCGGGGGTCGGGATCTGGGCGGTGGCGTGGGTGGCGAACGCGGTGAGTGCGAGAACGCCCGCAAGCAGGGCGCGGAAAGTGGGTCTCTTGGTCATGGTGGAAGCAGTCGAAGAAGGGCTGGGAAAACAGGTCGGGACACGGGTCCCGGGGGATGCGAAGAATACCGGCGGGTTAGAGGGTCTCGCCGGCCTAGCCCGTCGTGGAGGCAGTGGCACGTCACGCCCTTCCGCTGCGCTCTGCGCAGCGGGTGCCGGCTAAAGCCGGCGTTCCAAGCCGTACGCGTCGTGGCTGCGGATGACGTTGCGACGTGGGGGGGGGGGGGGGCCGCCCGGGCCCGGGGGGGGGGCCGCGGGGGCCGCCGGGGGGGGCGCCCCGGCCCGGGGGGGTTTTAAAAAAAAAACAACCCACCCCCCCCGGCAAGAA